>JAQGLR010000514.1 GCA_028292765.1 Massilia sp.
CCAGCTCCAGGTTGCTCTTGCGGATCTGCTCGACGTAGACCAGGTATTGCAGGGTGACCTGCGCCATCGGGATGTCGAGGATGTTGAAGTTCTGCTTGCGGATCAGGTACAGCAGCAGGTCGAGCGGACCTTCGAAGGCGTCGAGGAAGATCTCGAGCGCGTCCGGCGGAATGTACAGGTCGGTGGGCATGCGCAGCAGCGGCTCGCCATACAGGCGTGCGATGGCTGCGGCGGCGACATCGTCGAGGCCGGCGGGGTCGGGTGATAAGCCGGGTGACAAGCCGGGCGGCGAGCCGGGCGGCGAGCCGCCGTCGATCACCTCATCGATCACATTCTCGGCCGGCGCATCCGGCGCGACCTGTTCCGGCAGCATGCCCGTCAGCCTTCAGACCTTGCTCTGGTAGGGATAGGCACCCTGGCGCAGGCGCGACTGCTTGATGCGTTCTTCTTCGTCGAGCGAGATCGGCAGTTTGTCCCACAGCAGGGAACGGCCTTCCTGCTGGCGCTCTTCGATGCCAGGGGTGGTCGATTTCAGTTCGTCGATGAACCTGGTATGGTCGGACACGTATCCGGTAAATTTCGGCATTGTATTGGGCAGTAAATAAGTTGTAAAACAAGTGAGCCCAAGGGCGAGGCCGGGACGGCGAGGCAGATTGTTCTGCCCAGGGCGTCCCGGCGTCAAGTTCAAGGGTGCAGCGCGTTCAGTTGGCGGGCGATGATGTCGTGGTTCAGCCACAGCACCGGCGCAATCTTTTCGGATGCGCCATGGAACATCAGCGGGCCGGCGCCTTCCAGCACGAGCGAGGACAGGTGGTCGGTGATCAGGGCCTTCTTGTCCTTGTGCAGGGCGGTGATGGCTTCCGAGGTGCCGATCATCACGTCGGCCAGGGCCGGGGTGTTGTCCATCGGCCAGGCTTCGAAGTTGCGGAACTGGGCGCTGGTCGGGTCGTTGTTATAGCCCTCGATGGTATCGAGCAGCGACTGCAGCGAGCTGCCTTCGCCCAGCAGGTCCTGGCAGATCTGCCATTGCTGGTCGGCCCAGGCGCCGCCGCCTTCCTTCTTCAGTGCGGTGAGCAGCGGGAACAGCGACAGCTCGACGCCGACGAAAATGTCCGACGAATTGGTGCGGATTTCCGGGCAGTTGAAGACGGTCGCGGCAATGCCGGACTTCCAGGCGGCCTGGGCCACGCTTTCCAGGCGCATCTTGGCGTAGCCCTGGGTGTAGTTGGTGTAGGTCTGCCACTGGTACTGGCCGCCGATCAGGATCTCGGTGCCGTGGTAGCCGTAGGCCGTGTAGCGCACTTCGCCGCCGGCCTTGGCCACGCGTTCGCGGATCGGCGCGGAGGCGTCGATCAGGTACTTCAGCGTGTTGGCCGTGACTTCGTCGAAGTTCATCAGGATCAGCTTGCCCAGGTCGCTTTCCAGCAGGGCGCGCGAGGACATGAAGCGCTCGCCGCGGCCTTTGTAGATGCGGTTGGCAATGGCCAGGAAGGCCTTGATTTTCGGGATGCCGCCGGCCATCGTGTGGGCGAAGAAGACGTTCGCGCCTTCCGGGATCAGCTTGTCGATCTCGCCCATGACCTGGGCTGCCGAGGTGGTGAAGCGGCGCACGCCGGCTGCGCGGCAGCGCTCGATCTTTTCCCAGTCCAGCTTGTCTTCCTGCCAGCCCTTCAGGGTCACGCCGGACAGCATTTCGGTCGGGTTCTGTTCGCCTTCCGGGGCGTCCATGTCGAAACCGGCCATCAGCGGCACGTTGACGATGCGCCCGCCCAGCTTCTCTTCGGCCTCCGCATGTTCTTCCGCGGTCAGGGCGCGCAGGGCGCCGGTCTCGTCGCGGCGGCCGACCGTGATGCCGACGATGGTCATGCCGGCCTTGCGCGCCTCATCGATCAGGCCGTTCACATAGCCGCGGCCGAACAGTTCGCCGAACAGGACAAAGACGTCGCCCTTGCGGAACACGTTGGCTTGCGGGATGTGGCGGAGGGGAGTCAATTCGGTCATTTTTTAGCTACCTGTCAAAGAGTTTGAAGGGGCGTCACGCGCATGTTTCTTTGGGAAAACGTCATTATAACGCCGCCGCTTGCCCCGGGGAACGACATCGGCCCGGGGGCAAGGGTGTTAGCGGATCCGCATGCCAGGGGTCGCACCCGGCATCGGGTCGAGCAGGTACAGGCCCGGATTGGACTTTTCGTCGGCGGCCGAGGCGCACAGCACCATGCCTTCGGAGACGCCGAACTTCATCTTGCGCGGCGCCAGGTTGGCGACCAGCACCGTGAGTTTACCGATCAGGTCTTCAGGCTGGTAAGCCGACTTGATGCCCGAGAACACGTTACGGTGGCGGCCTTCGCCCACGTCCAGCGTCAGGCGCAGCAGTTTGGTCGAGCCTTCCACGTGTTCGCAGTTGACGATTTTCGCCACGCGCAGGTCGATCTTCGTAAAATCGTCGATCGTGATTTCGGGGGCGAGTTCTTCGATGTCGCCGGCAGCTTCGGCAACCGGCGCTCCCGTATCGACCGGAGCCAGGGCGGCGAGCGCAAGGTCCGAGGTGGACACGACAGCGGCGGCAGGCTTGTCGAACAAGTTCTCGACCATCCTGGCGTCGACGCGCTGCATCAGGTGGTTGTAGGCGCCGATGCTACGGCCCAGCATGGTGTTGTAGACGGCGTCGCCCTCGGTATCGGACCAGGTGAACCCGGCGTCGCCCAGGAATTCGGAGACGCGCGCGGCTACCTGCGGCAGCACCGGCGACAGCATGATCGTCAACTGGCGGAACAGGATCAGGGCCGTGGTGCAGACCTCGTGCAGCTCGGCAGCTTTATCAGCGTCTTTCGCCAGGATCCACGGCTTGTTCTCGTCGACGAACTGGTTGGTGACGTCGGCGATCTCCATGATCTCGCGCAGCGCACGGCCGTATTCGCGGGCTTCGAAACTGGCGGCGATGCTGGCCTGGCGTTCGGCGCCGTCCACGGTCAGCGCTTTCGCGATCCAGCCACGGGCAGAGTCGGACAGGTTCGCCGCCAGCTTGCCGTCGAACTTCTTGGTAATAAAACCGGCGCAGCGGCTGGCGATGTTGACGTACTTGCCGATCAGGTCGCTATTCACGCGGGCAACGAAGTCTTCGCCGTTGAAGTCGAGGTCCTCGACCTTCGAATTGAGCTTGAACGCCAGGTAATAGCGCAGCCATTCCGGGTTCATGCCCAGTTCCAGGTAGCGCAGCGGCGAGATGCCGGTGCCGCGCGACTTCGACATCTTTTCGTTGTTCACGGTCAGGTGGCCGTGCACCGCCACTTTCAGCTTGTCGATGATCGGGTGGCCCGAGAAATTCAGCATCGCCGGCCAGAACAGCAGGTGGAAGGAGACGATGTCCTTGCCGATGAAGTGCACCTGCTCGGACTCGGGATCGTTCAGGAAGGCCTCGAAGTCGAGGCCCTGCTTGTCGAAATAATTCTTCAGCGAGGCCAGGTAGCCGACCGGCGCGTCCAGCCACACATAGAAGAACTTGCCCGGCGCGTCAGGAATCGGAATGCCGAAATAGGGCGCGTCGCGCGAGATGTCCCAGTCGGCCAGCTTTTCGCCGGACTCGCCCAGCCACTCGGAGACCTTGTTCACCATTTCGGA
>JAQGLR010000518.1 GCA_028292765.1 Massilia sp.
ACCTCGGTTGCCGCCGCCGCCCTGGGCTTCGCCCGCCGCGCGTTTGAGGAAGCGCTGGCGCACGCCACCGCGCGCAAGATGTTCGGCAAGACCCTGGCCGACTTCCAGCTGACCCAGGCCAGGCTGGCGCAAATGGCGACCGGCATCGACGCCGCCGTGCAGATGTTCGGCGGTCTTGGGGTGGTGAGCGAACAGCCGGTCGAGCGCCTGTACCGCGAAATCCGCGCGCTGCGTATTTATGAAGGCGCGACCGAGGTGCAGCAGCTGATCATCGCGCGCGAGTTGTTGGCCGGGGCGGTGCCGCGTGGGTGAGGCCATCCGGGAACGCAGCGCGCCGTGTCGACCGGCGCAATAAAACTCATCGAGAAAAGGCAACACCCATGGAATTCCTGCAACCGGAAGGATGGCCGCGGCCACGCGGCTACACCAACGGCATCGCCGCGTCGGGCCGGATGGTGTTCGTGAGCGGCATGGTCGGCTGGGACCGCGACGGCGTCTTCCACACCGACGATTTCGCCGGCCAGGTGCGCCAGGCCCTGGCGAACATCGTCGCGGTGCTGGCTGAAGGCGGCGCCAGGCCGGAGCACATCGTGCGCATGACCTGGTATGTGCTCGACAAAAAAGAATACGTGGCCGCCTGGCCGGAGATCGGCGTGGCCTACCGTGAGTTGATTGGCCACCACTTCCCAACCATGAGCGCGGTGGAGGTGACCGGGCTGGTTGAGGACCGTGCCCGGGTCGAGATCGAAGTCACCGCGGTCGTTCCTGAATGTAGCTGAGGGGGGGGCATATTGTCTTGTCTCTTAGAAAAATGTACGTCGATCGGTGCATCGTTTTTCGCCGCTTCCTGCTTGAGCCGGCTGCGACGAACTATAGCTTCGGCGACATGGAGATCAGACAAAAGTTATTAAAAATAATGTCGTTGGAGCGGCGCCCCATCCAGCGCCGCCAGGGCTGGCGGTTCGGGCAGCTAGCGCCCCGGCGCGGCCTCGTGCAGCGGTCGTCCGTGTGCGGGCGCCGGCTGCGGGCGATACACCATGACGGGAACCGAGGAATAGGCCAGCACATGCTGGGTGACGCTGCCGGCGATCAGCCGGCTCAGGCCGCGCCGGCCATGGGACGCCATGAAGACCAGGTCGCAGCCCGTGCGTTTGGCGGCGTCGACGATTTCGTCGGCGGGCGAATAGCCATAGACGGTCAGGGTCGTGCAGGCGACCCCGGCTTTCGCGGCGGCATCGGCGACGCGCCCGACATAGGCCTCGGCCTGCGCAAGCAGGGCATCGACGCCCGCACCGCCGGTCACCAGCGCCCCTTCGGCCGACAGTACGGCCGGCTCCGGCGGCACGATCGAAAGTGCGACGAGCTCGCTTCCGCAACTGCGCGCGAAAGCAATCGCCGCATTTTCGGCCACAGCGGACAGGTCGGAACCGTCGGTCGGAACCAGTATGCGTTGGTACATGATTGCCTCATCCGGGCCAGTGTCGGCTTGCGCTGGCCGGGACAACAGGATGGGCGCGCCGGCTCGGCACCGTCTTGATTTGGATCAAACGCGTGGTGGCTGTCCGGTCGGCCAGGACGCGGGCAGCCGGATGGCGAACGTGGCGCCGTGGCCGCGGCCGGCGCTGCTGACGCCCAGCGTGCCCGCGTGCAGTTCCACGATGCGGCGCGCGATGTACAGGCCGAGCCCGAGGCCGGTGGCGTTGTCGTGCTGCTGCAGCTTGAAAGCGCCGAACACGTGCGGCAGGTCTTCCGGTTCGATGCCCTGGCCGGAGTCGGCAATGTCGATCCCGACCATGCCATCGATGCGCCCGATGGTGATCCGGATGACGCCGCCGTCCGGGGTGAATTTCACCGCGTTGAACAGCAGGTTCCAGAACACCTGCTGCAGCCGCCGCCCGTCCGCCTCGAAGCGGATATGGTCGCCATAATCGCTCGGGGTGACTTGCATCAGGATATTTTTCGCGTGCGCGTGGGTTTCCACCGTCGAGATGGCGTCGCGCAGGACCTGGCCCAGCACGACCGGCGTGCGGTCGATCGACATCTGGCCGGTCAGCGTGCGCGCCGCGTCGATCAGGTCGTCGACCATGGCGGTTTCCTGGCGCACGTGCACGCGCATCGATTCCAGGCCGCTGACGGCTGCCGGCGGCAGGTCGGGAATCGTGCGCAGCATCAGTTCGATGCGCATCGACAGTGCCGACAGCGGCGTGCGCATTTCGTGCGAGACGGTTGCCAGGAACAGTTCGCGCGTCCGATGGACACGGGTCAGGTCATCGATGGTTTCACGCTGGCGGTCGAGCGTGCCCGCCAGCGTGCCCAGCAGCGCCGCGTAGGTGCCCATCCGCTGTTCCGGCACGGGCGCGTCGAGCCGCACCTCGCTCCACAGCAGGTGGCCGGGCAGGCCGATCTGCCTGGCGATGCGCTCGCAGGCGAGCGGCGAGCTGAAGTCGGAAAAGCGCCAGCCGAACACCAGCACGCCGTAGACCTCGCCGCGCAGCAGCAGCGGCTGGGCGCATACCCGCAAGCCCTCCCCGAATTGCGCCGACGCCGACGTCCCCTGCGCGTGCACGGTGCGCACC
>JAQGLR010000003.1 GCA_028292765.1 Massilia sp.
GCTCGCGCAGGCCTGGACGCTCTTTGCGCGGGGCAACGCCTTCGCGCTTCGGCTGGCAGATCGCTGCCAGGAAGGCCTTGACGCGTTCCTGGTCGGGGCAGATCTGGTACACGGCCTTGCCCAGGTAGGTGGCGGTGCCTTCGATGTAGCGGGCCAGTTCGATGACGCCGGCTTCGCGCAGGTCGCGGATATACTTGCGGGCGCCGGACGGCGAAAACTTCAGGAACCATGCGATCTCGTCGGCGAGCATCTCATGGGTCGACAATTCGTTGATCAGCTTTTGCATGTTCTCGATCCGACGCTGCGTAGCAGAGGTCGACCGCACGCGTTCGATCGGCGCGAGGGAAATCGGCGCACGTTCGGTTGGCTGTGGCGGGACGCGTTCGATCAGCGCTGAGTTGCTGGAGGTGTGCACTGCGCCGATGTCGCCTTGCACCGCGTTGTGATGAGTCGTTGCATGCATGTTGATAACTCCAAATGAAAGAGAGACTGAGTGGTCCGGGTCGCTGTATGTTGTCTGACAGTTTGACAACACCTCGGGTTCCGCTTAACTGACCGCATCATCGCTTGCATCAGATATGCCGGTCTGTGCGCCATCCCACATTCGCAAAATTCCTCGCAGCATTTCCTCGAGTCACTTGTCTTGCGAAATCACAGGTAAATCCATCAAATCGCCCGTCGTGTGCCATAAAAACAACAATGAAAAAATTTATTCTTTCTGCACGAATGCAAGGCCATGCACGCCGCATTTCTGTCCTCTATATATGGGGCTGGACGCTGTTGAACAGACACTGTTGCTTTTCTGTCACTCAGCAGTATTACTAGGTGCGCCAGCGCACCGACCCCCGGGAACCGGCACTCGTATTCTTCACTCCAACATCACTGTTAAGCAACGATGTCACCCTACCTATCAACTTATGGGAGTTTCCTGTGAACAATACGAAGAAAATCGCCCTGGCCGTCGCCATGCTCTGCGCCTCCGGCAGCTCGCTGGCGCAAGAAATCAATCCATCCTGGTACGTCCAGCCGAGCATCGTCGGCATGAAGCCGGATGCTGACTTCGGCGTCGACGAACGTGATGTGGGCGGTGGCCTGAAGTTCGGTAAAGCGGTGCACCAGTACTGGGACCTCCAGGTCGGCGCCTCCCACGTGCGTACCGAAGAGGGTCCTGCGCGTTACCGCCAGACCCTGGCCGGCATCGATGCGCTGCTGATGCTGTCGCGTTCGAACTTCCGTCCGTTCGTACTGTTCGGCGTGGGCGTCGAGCGCGACAAGGTTGAAAACCCGATCCGCAACGTCAGCAAGAACTCCGGCTACGCCACCATGGGCCTGGGCTTCCAGTACGGCTTCACTCCACAGCTGGCCCTGCAAGCCGACGTCCGCTCGGTGCGCGGCTTCCTGCGCCACGAAGAGCTGTATGGCTTCAAGCGAAGCAACAACAAATACGTCACCGTCGGCCTGAACTATGCGTTCAACCCGCCGCCGGCAGCGCCGGCACCAGTGATGGCGCCGGCACCGGTCGCCGAAGCACCGGCACCGGCACCAGCACCGGAACCGGTCGCTCCGCCACCGGCACGCTTCGAAAAGATCACCCTGTCGACCACCGAGCTGTTCGCGTTCGACAAGGCCGAACTGAGCATGCCACAGCCTAAGCTGGACGACATCGCCGCCGCCCTGCAAGCCGATCCAAGCATCACCGACGTGGACATCACCGGCTACGCCGACCGCCTGGGTTCGGAAAAATACAACCTGAAGCTGTCGGAGCGCCGCGCCAACGCCGTGCGTGACTACCTGGTCAGCAAGGGTGTGGCGGATACCCGCCTGAAGGCCTACGGCAAGGGTGAAGCCAACCCGGTCGTGACCTGCACCGAGAAGAACCGTGCAGCCCTGATCAAGTGCCTGGAACCAAACCGCCGCGTCGAAGTCGAGCAGATCACGATCGAAAAGCGCGTGCAGTAATCTGTTCCCGGTAACGGATTCCTGGCGCAAGCTGACGGGCCAGGGCCCGTTCCAGCAGGCGTCTGCAGCTGGACGTCCCTGGACGTCAGCAAGACCAAAGGGGCCTCGGCCCCTTTACTTTTTCCGGAGAATCGGCATGGATAGAAATAAATGGTTCCCGTACTCGCGCCAGGTGCTGCATATCCTGAAGTGCGCGGTTACCGAGTGGTTTGCACACCGTTGCGGCAGCAAGGGTGCGGCGCTGGCGTTCTACACGCTGTTTTCACTGGCGCCGATCCTGGTGCTGGTGATTGCCGTCGCCGGCTTTTTCTACGGCACGGAAGCGGCGCAGGGACAGCTGTTCAACGAATTGCGCGGACTGGTCGGCGCCGAGGGCGCGCAAGCGATCCAGTCGGTGCTGGCCGGGGCGCAGAACAAGGAATCAGGCATGATCGCGACGATCGTCGCCACCCTGCTGCTGCTGGTGGGCGCCACCACCGTCTTTGCCGAGCTGAAGGACAGCCTCGACGAGATCTGGGGCGTGCCGGCGCCAAAGGACGCCACCTGGTGGGACACGGTGCGCACGCGCGTACTCTCGTTCGGGCTGATCCTGGTGCTGGGCTTCCTGCTGATGGTATCGCTGGTCGTCAGCGCCGCGCTTGCCGTGGTGGAGAACTATTTCGGCGGCATGTGGAAGGAAGCGGCCGTTATCATGGGCTGGATATCGCACCTGATCAGCTTCCTGGTGATCGCGACCCTGTTCGGCGTGATCTACAAGCTGCTGCCGCGCATCCACCTGTCCTGGCGTGACGTCGTCGTCGGCGCCCTTGGCACGGCGGCCATGTTCACGATCGGGAAGTTCGCGATAGGCTTGTACATTGGCAACAGTGGTGCAGCCAGCAGTTTCGGCGCGGCCGGCTCGCTGATCGCCCTGCTGCTGTGGGTGTATTACTCGGCCCAGATCTTCTTCCTCGGCGCCGAGTTTGCCCGGCAGTATGCCCTGCAACTGGGCAGCCTGCGGCACAAGCCGGGCCATGAGACCGGGGCGCAGGACGTCAAGCGGAGGGCGTGACCTGTTTCGAGAGCTGGACGCAGGGAGGCGTGGATTCAGTGGAATCCCCGCCTACTCCCCCAGCAACTCCGCCACCACTTCCATCCCCTCGACGCGTTCCGCCACCGTTTTCAGGATGACGACCACCGGCACGCCCAGCAGCAGGCCCCACATCCCCCACAGCCAGCCCCAGAACAGCAGGCTGACGAACACGGCGGCAGGATTCATCTTCGCGATCTTGCCGGTCATCCAGGTCGTGACGACCATGCCGACCAGGGTCGCAATGCCCATCGAGGCGCCGGCGACGAGGATGACCATGCGCAGCGATTCGAACTGCATGAACGCCACCAGGCCCGTGGCGGTGGTGATCAGGAGCGGCCCGAAATACGGCATGATGTGCGCGACGCCGGCGAAGATCGCCCAGGCGCCCGCGTTTTCCAGGCCGATCGCGCGCAGCGCCACCCACATCAGTAGCGCCAGCAGGATGTTGGTGACCAGCAGCATGAACATATAGTTCTGGATCGAGGTGTTGATGTCGTCCAGGATGTGCACGGTCACCTTCTTGCGGGTCAGCGAAGGCCCGGTCAGCTTGACCAGCTTGCGTTTGAAGGTGTCTCCCGCCAGCAGCAGGAAAAACACGAGGAACAGCACCATCGTCGCCTGCGTCACGAACGCGGCCAGGCCGACCGAGCCGGCCAGCAGCCAGTCGGTGATGCGAAATGCCGGCGACTGCGGCTGCGACAGCGTCGCGCGGCGCTGGATCAGGCGCGCATCCTTGTTCTGACCGACGCTGGCGGTGGCCTTCTCGATCTCGGCGGCCGCCTTTTGCATTTGCTGGAAGGTGGAGTCCTGCCCGCCCGCCGTATTCGCAAGCAGCTTGGTCACCTTCTGGGTGAGCGTCGGCAACTCGTCGATGATGTTGAAGAATTCGTCCTGCAGCCGGTACATGGTCGCACCGAGTCCCCCGATGAGGATGGCGGTGACCAGGGTGGCGCCGATGACGCGCTTGACGTGCATGCGCTCGAGCCAGCGCACGACGGGGCTGAGGGTGTAGGCGATGAAGATGCCGAGCAGGAGCGGCACGAAGAATTTTTGCGCCCACTGGAGCGCGAAGACGAAGGCCACGGTGGCCATGATGCCCAGCGAAAGGCCGCGGGCGTTGACGTGGATCGGTAGCCGCAGGCCGCCGGAATGCAGGATCAGCTCGTCGCTGGTCCCTTGCTGCGCCTCGGCCGCTCCATGGAGCTGATGCTCCTGGTGCATCTCCGGTGCGGCAGCGCCCGCCATGATGGCGGGCGCTGCGCCCGGGGCGGCGGAATTATTCGGCTCGGCTGGTGCCGAGCCAGGACTGGCGAGATGCATGTGTTTGCCAAATAAAGGTTGCCAGGCCGCCGGCCGGGGGGATTACTTCACGCGAATGTCGTTCTTCACGGATACTACACCCTTCACGCTGCGTGCGACTTCAACGGCGCGTTGTGCGTCGCCTGGCTGGGCCACGAAGCCCGACAGCTGGACATCGCCCTTGAAGGTTTCGACGTTGATTTCGGTGGCTTTCACGGTTGGGTCATTGACGAACGCTGCCTTGACTTTGGCAGTGATCGCTACGTCGTCGACGTATTCGCCGGCGCTTTCACGGCTAGGGGTGGAAGCGCAGCCGACGACAGCGAAGGCGACCGTTGCGGTGAACACGGCAGTGGCGAGACGTTTAGCGATTTTCATAATAACTCCTGGTGGTTGATGGTAAAAAAATAAAGTGAAACAATGCCCAGAATGAGCGTGCGTGCAGGGCAAGATCCTCTTGCGGCTTATTCGCCATGCACGCTTTTTGCGGCAGAGACACACTGGTCTTTGGCCGCGCCGGCAAACGCATCGCACTTTTCGCGCGCGACCCGATATGCAGCCGTCCGTTTGTCCTCTTGCGCCTCAGTGCGCGCTTCGATGGTTTTCTTGTCCGCCTTGGCATCGGCCTGCGCCGCTACCAGCAAGGCCTTGGCCTGCTCCAGGCACACGTCGCGGTCGTTGCCAGTCACGGCGGCGCAGCGCACGCGGTCGCGGTCGTAGTTGGCCGAGGCGATCCGCATCCGTGCCTGGGTGTACGCCTTGAGGGTGTTCTTGTAGACCGCACCGGCTTC
>JAQGLR010000013.1 GCA_028292765.1 Massilia sp.
CGTGGATGGGAGCGACGCACTTCCTGACAAAAGGAGTGGACCGTGTGAAGGCTGAGATGAGCCTGCACGTGCTTGCCTATGACTTCAGGCGCCTGATGACGTTGCTTGGCATGCAGGGAATGCTGGCAGCGATCAGGGCATACGCCCATTCTTTGACGCTACCAGGCGTGTTTAAGCCGTTTTCCTTGCTGGTCGTGCTGAAGGATTACGCGGCCTGGAACGCCTCTTTATATTCCAGAGTTAGCCCTTGCCCGTACAATTCGGCTCGCAGTTCTTCGTTTTGAGTTTTTACACGGGCTGGCCCGGTTGCAGACCTACTGTAAGGTCCGCTTCCGACTGCGCATTCAATCGGTCGGCTGACCCATAGCGACAAGGGCAAGCCTGGCTCTTTCGGGGTCAAAACCAACCGGCGTAAAAATGGCCGAGGCAGGGGCCTCGTGGCGCAACAGCAGCAGACGCGGGAGAATTGCAAGCGGCAAGATCAGGGCCGCTTCAACTTGCCGATGACGCTCGCTACCTTGGTGGTAATCACGTCGACTGCCGGGCCATTCGCGCCGTGGGGCAAAATGACATCGGCGTGGCGCTTGGTTGGCTCGATGAATTGCTTGTGCATCGGGCGTACTGTTTCAAGGTACTGGCCGACGATGCTCTCCATTGAGCGGCCGCGTTCGGTAATATCCCTTTGCATGCGGCGGATGAAGCGGACGTCGGCGGCGGTGTCGACAAAGATCTTCAGCGACATCATTTTGCGCAAGTCCGCGTCATACAAGGCAAACAGGCCTTCGATCACGATGACCGGGGCTGGTTTGACTGGAATGGTCTTGTTGGAGCGGTTGTCGATCGTGAAGTCGTACTCCGGCATCTCGATCGCTTCGCCGTTGCGCAAGGCCTGGACGTGCTGTACCAGCAGTGGCCAGTCGAAGGCCTGCGGATGGTCGTAATTCTGCTTGCGGCGCACTTCAGGGGTAAGGTCGGATTGGTCGCAGTAGTAATCGTCCTGCATCACGACCGAGACCATATCGGCCCCGAACGAAGCCAGCACTTGCTGGGTCACCGTTGACTTGCCACTGCCGCTTCCGCCAGCGACACCGATGACAAACGGAAGGAAAGAAATCTCACTCATTCCCGAATGATACCGGAGCGGCGACCGAACTGACAGGGGTCGGTCGATCCGGAATGCAGTGCTGGGCAATCCAGGCGTTCTTAAGGTTTCACTTCCTGTTCGAACGGCAGCGCCGGCAGTCCCGACTTGCTGTCATACAGCGTGCAGGTCGGCGCGTCACCCCAGCAATAGCGCACCTTGCGGGCGCCGCCAGCGTCAGGCAAGACCACCTGCGCACCCGTGAACTGTGCGTCTGCCCACCGGCAACCGGAGTCGTTGCAGACCTCGAAGCCGACCGGCCGGCTCGACCCATAGGCCACCAGCGCGCCGTCAATGCCATCGAAATCGAGGACGACGCGGCTCCCCTCGGTGGTGGCGGACCTGATCATCGGCCCCGAGGCGCCACCCGGCTGGCCGTACAAGCGGATGGCGAGCGCGCGTGCCAGGCGTTCCCCGACGGTCTGCTTGTTGGCCGGATGCACGTCGCCCGGCTCGCCCAGGTCGATTGCCGTGACCAGGACGGCGTTGGGGTCGGCCACCACCGCACGACGCTGGTCTTCCCGCAACTGCGCCCAGGCGGAAGGCGCGGGCTGTGCCGAGCGTGCGCCGAAGTTCGCCAGCTGCACGACGGCGAAGGCCATGTTTTTTCCGAACTGCGCGCGCCAGTCCTCGAACAGGCGTGCCAGCAAACCCTGGTAGGGACTGCCGACATTGCTCTCGCCCTGGTACCAGAGCGCCGCCTTGAACGGGAAGCGGCCAAGCGGGGCGATCATCCCGTTATGCAGCACGCTGACGCCGGCCATCGCGTCCCACGGCGCGCGCGGCGGGTATTTTTGCGCCGGCGGCACCTGCTGCCAGCGCCACTCCCTGACCGGCACCACGCTGCCGTCGGCCAGGCGCAGCTGGCGCGGCCCGTCGCCGTAGAACCCGCCGAAGCTCCAGAGATCGATCACATTGACGACAACCGTGTTGTCCCCGGCCTTCAAGGCGCCGGCCGGCAAGGGATACGCACGGCGCGTGCCCGCCCCGGACGTGAAGCCCACCGGCTTCCCGTTCACCCAGCTGGTATCGACTTCATCGACGAGACCCAGTTCGAGGGTCGCCGCCTGCGCCGCCTGCGCGGGAGTCAGCTTGAGGGCCGCGCCATACCAGAGCGGCCCGTCATACGCGGCCAGTTCCGGCACGTCCCACTTTTCCCAGTTCTTCGCGACATCCGGCACCGCGCTCCAGCCAGTCATGCCGGCCGGCGTGGCGGCCCAGGGTTTCCCGGGGCCCGCGCCCGCTTCCCACCAGCGCTCGAACTCATGCCCGAAGGCGACGCTGGCCCTGGCCGGATCGGCCGCGTACGTTTTCAGCAGGTCCTGCTGCCTGGCGTAGTCCGGCAACGAGGCCGCCGGCGACAGCCAGGCCGTGATGTTCGATCCGCCCAGCGACGCATGCACCAGGCCGACCGGCACCTTGAGCTTGCGTTGCAGGTCCTGGCCGAAGAAATAACAGGTGGCGGACCATGCCGGCACCGTTTGCGGAGCAGCGGCTTCCCACGCTACCGGCTTTGCCAGCCGCGCCCGCGGCGCCGGGGCCGGATCCACCGCGACCGTTGCCATGCGCAGGTCCGGGTTGGACGCGTTCGCGATCACCGCGTCCGAATTGAGCGCGCGCGTGACCGGCATCTGCATGTTGGACTGGCCCGAACACAGGTAGACGTCGCCGGTGACCACGTCCGCCAGCGTGACCCGCGCGCCGGCGCCGCCGGAGACGGTGACGGTGTCGAGGCGGCCGGGCGCGAGCTCCGGCAGGGCCACGCTGAAGCGGCCGGTTTTGTCGGCGGTCGCTTTCCAGGCGCCGCCGAAACCCGTGACGGTGACGACCTCGCGCGCGGCCGCGCGGCCCGACACGATCGCGCCCTGCCTTGGAAGGACCATGTGGTCCCCGAACAGGCTGTCGAGTTCGAGGAGCGGCGCCGCGGCTGCCGCAAAGGGAGAAGCCATGGCGAGCAAGGCTGTTGAAATGACCAGGTATCGCATGGGATTCGCCTCTGTCGGGATGGTCTGTCGTGACTATTTCAGGCGGCGAGGCGTCAGGCCGTGCAGGCGCTGCGCCGATTGCCGGATCAGGCCGAGCGTGCTGGCGTCGCTGTCGAACACCGAGTACAGGCCCTGCTCTTCCTGCGGCGGATCGCCGACGAAATCGTTCCCCGGGCGCCACCAGTAATCGGCGTTCGCCGCGCGCCCCGCCCCGCCCCAGGCCCAGAAGTTCCAGCCGGCGACCGGGTCGCCCGCGGCGGCACGCTCCTGTACCAGGCCGAACACCTCGCCATAGAAACGGTCGCGCACCTGCGTCGGGGACGCCCTGTCGAAAGCGCCGCCGTCGCGGTTCAGGCCGAATTCCTCGAGCACGATCGGCTTGCCCAGCTGCTTCGCATAGTCGATGTGCACGCTCAGGTAGCGGCGGGTCTTGTCCATCATGCCGGCCCAGGTTTCCTGCGGGCGCTTCGGATCGAACCAGCCCCAGTTGGTCGGCCACAGGTGGTAGGTGAGATAGGCGATGTCGGGGGTGCGGTGCGCGTCCAGGAAGAGCTGCGCGTCCTCGCTGGAACCGGCCAGGCCCTCGCTGCCGGTGCTGACCATGTGCCTGGCGTCGAGCGAGCGGATATAGCGCGCGGTGCCGGCGATCCACTTGACGTAAGCCGCCTTTTCGGCGGGCGTGGCGCGGCTGTTGCCCGGGCGCGGCTCGTTCGCCAGCTGCCACGACATGATGACGGGATCCTCGCGATAAGACTTGCCGGTGACGGTGTTGACACGCTTGACGATGTGGGCGATGACCCGGCGGTACTCGTCCTGGGCAGCTGCGTTGGTATAGAAGCGCGCGTTCTCCGCCATGTAGCGCTCGTAATCCTTGCTCACGTTCGGGTCGTGCGCCGGGCTGCCGGTGAACCAGCTCAGGTACTGGGTCATGCCGCCCGACCACTGCCAGAAGTTGTTCAGGTAGAGGACAGCCGTCATGTCGCGTTTCGCCATTTCCGCCAGCAGGAAATCGAGGCCCTTCAGGAGGTCCTCGTCGTACTGGCCCGGCGCCGCGGTCGTGGCCGGGCTGACCGCGCTTTTCATCGCCGTTTTTTCCGACACCGCCAGCACCCGCAGGTTGTTGATGCCGAGCGCCTTCATGCGGTCGAGCTCCTCGAGCAGGCGCGCGCGCTGGCCGACGCTGGTGGCGGCGCCAAGGTAGCCGCCATACCAGAGGTTGGTGCCGGCGATGTAGTAAGGCTGGCCGTGGCGCACGAACTGCATGCCCTTGACGGCGACAAAGGCGTCCGGACGGGTGGCGACGGCGGCGGCATGCGCGCCGCCCCACGCCGTGAGCGCAAGCAGCGCCGCGGCGAATCCAGGCTTGTATTTCATCGATTGCTCCTCGTGCGGCCGCTTGGCGCGCCACTCATCGGGCCAATTTCCGGCCGCGCGCATCGAGCCTGCTGGCCGGCAGCTCGATCGTCACGCTGCTGGCGCCGGTGCCGGCCGCATCCTCGGCCAGGATCAGCTTGACCCTGCCTTTGGGCGTGCGCCAGGTGCGCGACTTTTCGTCGAACATGGCCAGCACGCGCGGCTCGACCGTGACCGCGACTTCCTTCGTCTCGCCCGGCTGCAGGGCCACCTTGCCCCAGCCCGCCAGGCGCTTCGGCGCTTCCCATTTGGTCGACAGCGGCGACACGTAGACCTGGGGCACGTCCTTGCCGGCCAGGTTGCCGGTGTTGGTGACCTTGAAGCGCACCTGCAGGCGGCCATCCAACACCCGCCCGGACAGGCCCGAATACGCGAACGTGGTATAGGACAGGCCGTGCCCGAACGGAAACAGCGGCTTGTGGCCCTTCAGGTCGAACCACTTGTAGCCGACCGCCGCGCCCTCGAAGTAGTCGACGGCGAACTGCAGGTCCGGATTCTTCGGGTCGCCATCGAGCTTCGGGCGCGGCAGCTGCTGCTCGGACGCCGGGAAGGTCGCCGGCAGGTGGCCGGACGGGTTGACCGCGCCAAACAGCACATTCGCGATCGCCTCGCCGCCGCTGGTGCCCGGGTACCAGGCTTCCAGCACCGCCGGGACCCGCGCCAGCCAGGGCATCGTGACCGGGCCGCCGGTCTCGAGCACGACCACGGTGCGCGCGTTGGCGCCCGCGACACGCGCGATCAGGTCGTCCTGGCGGTCCGGCAGCGCCAGCGTTTCGGCATCGTTGGCTTCGCCGATCCACTGGGTCGCGAAGACGACGGCGACGTCGGCCCCGCTGGCTACGCGCGCGGCGCGCTCGGGGTCAGTGCCGTCGTCATACACCACCCGGGCGTTCGGCGCCTGGGCCCGGATCGCGCGCAGCGGAGAGGACGGGTAGTAAACCACCGGACCTGGCCAGGTGTCGGGTTTCAGGCCCTTCACCGCCAGCCCGCCCACCGGATACACCTGGGACGATCCGCCGCCCGACAGCACGCCGGCGTCGGCACGGCCGCCGATGACGGCGATGGTGCGCAGGTCCTTTGCCAAGGGCAGGATGCGGCCCTCGTTCTTGAGCAGCACCATGCCCTCTTCGGCCGTCTGGCGGCTGACCACGCCGTGGGCGGCGAAGTCGATCGCGCCGCCCTCCTTCACCGGATGCTCGGCTACCCCCTTGGCGAACATGGTGCGCACGATGCGGTGGACCATGTCGTCCAGGCGCGCCTGCGGCACCGCGCCGGTCTTGATGGCTTCCTCGAGCGCGCCGCCGAAGTACGGCGACTTGTCGAATTCATGGCCCGACTGCTGGTCGAGGCCGTTGTTGGCGGCGGCCACCGTGCTGTGGGTGGCGCCCCAGTCGGACATCACGAACCCGCGAAAGCCCCAGTCGCGCTTCAGGACATCGTTGAGCAGGTAGCTGCTTTCGCAGGTGTACGGGCCGTTGAGCCGGTTGTAGGCGCACATCACCGAGCCGGCGTCCGACTGCTCGAGCGCCAGCTCCATCGCCAGCAGGTCGGACATGCGCAGCGCCGCCTTGTCGATGCGCGCGTCGAGCTCGTTGCGGCCGGTCTCCTGGTCGTTCAGCACGAAGTGCTTGAGCGTGGAGATGATGTTGTTCGACTCGATGCCCTTGATTGCCTGGCCGACCATGCTGCCCGCCAGCAGCGGGTCCTCGCCCGCATATTCGAAGTTGCGGCCGTTGCGCGGGTCGCGCTGCAGGTTCACGCCGCCGGCCAGCATCACGTTGAAGCCGGAGGCGCGCGCCTCGCGGCCGATCATGGCGCCGCCGGCATACGCCACCTTCGGGTCCCAGGTCGAGGCCGTGGCCAGGCCCGAGGGCAGCGCGGTGCGCTCGCGCACCTTCGGGCCGGACTGGGAGGCCACACCGAGGCCGGCATCGGTCTCGAACAGGGCCGGCAGGCCGAGGCGCGGCGTGCCCGGGATGTAACCGGCCGACTGCGGCAGCGCTTCGGCGATCTTCTTGCTCTTGGTGCCGAAATCGTTGCCGAAATACGCCAGCACCCAGCGCAGCTTTTCCTGTTGGGTCATGGCCTTGACGGCCAGCCGGGCGCGCTCGTCGGCGCCCAGGGCGCGGTCCAGCCAGGGCTTGACGGCCGGCTCGGGCGGCACGGCCGGCGCGGCATGGGCGCCCGGCGCTAACAGGGGCAAGGCGGCGGCAAGGGCCGTGACGAGGACGGTGCGTGCCGTGGCGACCGCAGGGTTCAGATGGCGCAAACGCATAAACGATGTCTCACTTTCTCTGTTATTGGAATGTTCGGTACTGGTTGTTCGTGTCAAGGTTGTTCACGCGCCCGTGGCGGCGCTGTACATGCAGGCATATTTCAACCCGAAATACAGCACGAAGGCGTAGCAGAGCGCCGGCACCAGGAAGGACAGCTGCACGCCCGCCGCGTCGGCCAGCGCGCCCTGCGCGAAGGGCACGATGGCGCCGCCGACGATGGCCATGCAGAGCACGCCCGAGCCCTGGCCGGTGAGCGCGCCGAGACGGTGCAGGGCCATGCTGAAGATGGTCGGGAACATGATGGAATTGCACAGCCCGACTGCCAGCAGGGTCCACATCGCGGCCCGGCCATCGCCGAGGCTGGCGAACAGCAGCAGCGCGATCGCCAGCGCCGAATTGAAGGCCAGGGTCAGGCCCGGGCTCACGCGGCGCATCACGGCCGAACCGATGAAGCGGCCGACCATCGCGCCGCCCCAGTAATAGCTCACGTACAGGGCGGCGTCGGCATGCGACAGGCCGGCGATGTGTTGTTCGCCCATGTAGTTGATCAGGAAGCTGCCGATGCTGACCTCGGCGCCGACGTAGACGAAAATGCCGACCGCGCCCAGCACCAGGTGTTTGTGGCGCAGCACGTGGCCCGAACCTGCGCTCGACCCCGCCGGCGCACCGGCGCCAGCCTCGCGGATGGCCGGCAGGCGCACCAGTGCGAACAGCAGCGCCAGGGTCAGGAGCGCTCCCGCCAGCACCAGGTAGGGGCCCTGCACCGCCGCCGCCTGGCCGGCGTGGTAGGCCGCCCGCTCGGCTGCCGGCAGGCGCGCCAGCTCGTCCGCGCCGAGCACGGTGGCGGACAGGATCAACAGGCCGCCAAAGGCCGGGGCCAGGGTGGTGCCGAGCGAATTGCAGGCCTGCGTAAGGTTCAGGCGGCTCGACGCGGTGGCGGGGGCGCCGAGCACCGTGACGTAGGGATTGGCGGCCACCTGCAGGACGGTGATGCCGGCCGCCAGCACGAAGAAGGCAAACAGGAACAGGCCATAGCCGCTTTCCGCGGCCGGATAAAACAAGGCGCAGCCGCCGGCCGCGACGACCAGCCCGACCACGGCGCCGTGCTGGTAGCCGATGCGCCGGATCAGCATCCCGGCCGGCAGGGACACCAGCAGGTAGGCGCCGAAGAAGCAGAACTGCACCAGCATCGCCTGCACGTAGTTCAGCGTGTAGATCGACTTCAGGTGCGGGATCAGGACGTCGTTCAGGGAGGTCAGCAGGCCCCACATGAAGAACAGCAGGGTGACGACGGCCAGCGGGTAGGCGCTGCTGGCCTCTGCCGCCGCGGGTGCGGACGCGGTGCGTGGCGCTGCAGCCGGCGGCGAGGCCGGCAGTGATGCGTGTTCCATGTTGTCTCCTGTTGGATCGCCGCTGTTCGAGGTGGCGGCTTATTTTTATCGGCTGTGTTGCAAGCTTCAGTACTGCCTGCCGGCCCCTCCCGGCCGGTAATCGAACCAGTCGAAATCGGCGGGCGGCATCGGAGCGGCAACCGGCGCGGCAGGCGGCGCGTGCGCCACCAGGCCGATCACCACGCCGGTAAATCCGCCTGCGTCTTCGGAGCTGAGGGCGCCGGTGGCCGCGCTGCCGAAGTCGGCAACGTGGCGCCCGCCCACGCGATAGCCGAACACATAGCGCTCGGGCGACGCCCGGACGATCAGCTCGACTTTCCCCGCCCCGAGCGGCGCTTCCCGCACCACCTTCGTCACACCCTTGATGCGCGTGACGAGCCGGATCACCCGGCCCGCTTTGCCGGCGGCGCCGGCGACCAGCAGCTGGTAATGGTTGTCCTCGTTCATGCGCAGCGCGAGCCCGGCCTCCTGGCCGCCCGCCCGCGGTGCGAAGTCGAGCAGCGTCGAGGCGCGCATGTCCAGGTGCGCCTGGCGCTTGCCGACGAACGCGGGTGTACCGATGTCGGCCAAGGACAGGCCGGTCCCCTTCAGGCGCAGGCTGCCCGGCCGGTCGCCGAGCGACCACAGTCCCTGGGCCGGCCCGCGCAGGAAGATCCACTCCGGGCCGAGGCTGCGGGCGCTGAAGTCGTCGCGCACCGGGGGCGCGGGCCACGGATGCGGCGCCGGCAGTCCGGCCACGTCCATCGTCTCGCCGAGTGGCGCGCCGCCATTCACCTTCAGCCAGCCGTCGGCCGTCCATTCGACCGGCGCGAGCAGGGTTTCGCGGCCGAGGTGGTGCTTGTGTTTCAGGTGGCGCACGCCCAGCAGCACCATGAACCATTTGCCCTCGGGCGTCTGCACCAGGTCGGCATGGCCGAGCGCCTGCAGCCTCAGGTCCGGGCGGTCGCGGTGCGTCAGGATCGGGTTGCCGGGCGCTCCGTCGAACGGTCCCCACGGCGACCGGGAACGCGCGAGGATGACCACATGGCCGTACGAGGTGCCGCCCTCCGCATGCAGCAGGTAGTACCAGCCCTTGATCTTGTAGAGGTGGGGTCCTTCGGGCCAGATGCCGCCGGTGCCGTTCCAGATGCGCCGCGGCTCCCCTTTCGTCTCGCCGGTGGCGACGTCGACCTCGACCTGGGAGATGCCGCCGCGCTCGCCGCCGTCCTGGTGCGTGAGGTAGACCTTGCCGTCATCGTCGAAAAACAGCGACGGATCGATGCCCTGCACGCCCTTGACCCAGACCGGCTCGGACCACGGCCCGGCCGGATTGGCGGCATGCACGATGAAGTTCCCGCCCGCGCCGATGTTCGTGGTGATCATGTAGAAGCGGCCGTTCGCGCAGCGCAGGGTCGGCGCGAAGATCCCCATCGAGCTCTTCTGGCCGGCGAGCGGCAGCTGGCTCGGGCGGTCAAGCGCATGGCCGGCCAGGCGCCAGTTGACCAGGTCGCGGCTGTGATAGACCGGCACTCCGGGGAAGTATTCGAAGGTGCTGGTGGCGAGGTAGTAGTCGGCGCCGACGCGGCAAATGCTGGGGTCGGGATTGAAACCGGAAATGACCGGGTTCCGGTATTCCCCCGCCGCCGCGCCGCCCGCTCCCAGCGCGCCGCAGAGCGCGAGTCCCGCCACGCCGAGGCGCACGAGGCAGCTCATGCCGGGCAGGCCGGCACCCAAAAGAGATCGACACGACATCCAGGGCCCTTTCTCGTATGCAATGGTAGCGCAATCAGTATATGTTACAAAGAAAGGATGAGCAACGAAAAGAAGCGCGGAAAGGGCGGTTGGGGATGGCCGCTAACATTAGTGCCGCTGTCCTTCACCGAGGATGACCACGGAGAAGAAGGCCAGGGATGCTCCGTTGTAGAGCTTGAGAAGCACGCTGTTGCGACCTTTCCTGAAACGCAGCTTGCGCGTTCCTTCGCTCAGGTTCCAGTCGGCGATCTCCTGGGGCATCCCCACATAGCCGGGGCTTCGGTACCATGGTTTGTAAGCGTCGCCGCTGAGCCAGACGAGGCGGTCGTTGAGCCACAGTTTGGTATCGTCGTCGCTTCCGATGGCAAGGAGCAGGTCGACATCCTCGTCCACGACCACTTCCGTGTAGGCGTAGTAGATCGCATCCTGGGCGCGTACCGCCGGCACCGTCGGGTAGCCCGGGCTGGTCCGGTACTCCCACGCCAGCGTGCTGCCCTTGACACCGGCATACCGGGCATCGAGGTCGACCATCATCTCGGGCGGGTAGGCGAGATCGATCGAGCTGCGCGGGCCGCGCCCGGGGAACGGGCCGATGATGTGCCACCGGTTCAGGTAGATACGGTCGGCATACGGGGCGCCCTTCCCGATTGCATGCGCACTGATCTTGTGCGCCGCGCCCGCATCCACGGCCGGCAAGGCCACTGCGGCGCCATATCCGCGACCAAGTTGATGCCGGGGTGTGGAGAGGTCCCAGGCGCCTCCGCGCGGCACTCCCCCCTGGTTCATGCCGGCCTGTTCGATATACCCCCTGATCTCGATGTGGGCCGCGTTCGGCACGTCCTCCCCGGGAAGGCCGCCCTTGCCTGCCCCGCCCGTACCGCCCTTGCCACCCTTGCCGCCCTGGCCGGCCTTGCCCGTGCCGCCATCGCCCATGCCGGCCAGGTCGGTCGGGACCCCGCCGCCGCGCAGGTCCGCACGCGCATTTTTTGGGCGCACGCGGGTGCCCCCAAGCTCCCTCTGCAGTTGCTGCTCGCGCTTGAGGAGCGCGGCGCGCGCCAGTTGCTGGTGCTCGCGTAGTTCGGCAAGCGCCTGCCGGGTCCCGATGGCCTTGCGCGGCGCCGGGATGTGCGGCTTGCGCGCCGGCGCCGGCAGCAGGCGCATGGCCTGCTCTTCCGGGACCTTGAGCAGCAGCGCCAGTTCGCGCACCTGGGTGCGGCGCTCCATCCGCTCGATCTCGGCGCTCAGCTGGCGTGCCTGCTCCAGCATCTGCCGGGGCGTGGCCGGGCTTGCCGGCTTCGCGCCGCCGGCGCCCGCCGTGTTCGCGGATGCGGTCTCCTGCCGGCTTTTCGCGAGCAGGGACTTGATCTTCCCGATCTCTTCCACGCGCCGCCGGATGTCGGCCTCCTCGGCATTCCTGGCATGACGGTCGAGCGTGGCCGCCTTGATGCTGTACGGCCCGGCGTAAAACACGGCGGCCAGCAGGGCGGCGTGCGCCACGGCCGACACGATCAGGTAAGGCAAGCGGGCCTTGCCGGGCATCGACGGAAAAAGCATCCTCAGTCCCGCGTGTGCATGGCGATATTGGTCAGCCCGTCGAGTTGGCACAGGTCGAGCACACGGACGATATGCTGGTAGGAGGCGTCGCGGTCGCCGTCGATCCGTATCCTGCGCTGTGGATCGGCGGCCGCCGCGCGCGCGAGGATGGTGTGCAGTTCCTGTACCGTGACCGGCCTGGTATCGACGAACAGGCCCCCGGACCGGTCGACCCCGATGACCAGGGCATCGTCGGCCGAGCCCGCGCGTACGACCGACGCTTCGGCGGTCGGCAACTGGACCGGCAGCTCTTTCTGGGGCTTGCTGCTTGTCTGTTGCTTGAACGTGGTCGCGAGCATGAAGAACATCAACAGGAAGAAGATGCAATCGATCATCGCCACCAGGCCGATTTCCGGCTCTTCATGATCAGTAAGATCGACGCGCATCCGCAGCCACCTCGATGTGAATGTTGGGCTGCGCGTCGCTACCGCATTCGTCGAGCAATTGATTGACCACTTTTTCCAGCTTCAGCCCGTACGCGATCACGCGGTGCTTGAAGAAATGGTGCGCCGCCAGCGCCGCGAGCGCGACCGTCAGGCCGGCAGCCGTGCACACCAGCGCCTTGGAGATGCCGCCGGCGAGCAGGGCCGGGTTGCCCATCCCGCCGCTATAGGCGATCGCATGGAACGACTCGACCATCCCGACGACCGTGCCCAGCAGGCCGACGATTGGCGCCACGGTTGCCACGACCGCCAGCGGATAGGCCTTCTGCTGGTGCTGGCGCAATTCGCGCGAGGCGATATCGCCGCAAGCGCCCGCCACCACCTCGTGCGGCCTGTGACGCTTCTCGAGCATATGGGCGACGATGCGGGCGAGCGTGCTGTCGTTTTCCAGCGTGACGGCCGCGATCTGCTCGAACTTGCGCGCACGCCAGAGGCTGATGACTTCCACCGCCATGCCGTCGGGGACGACCGCCTGCCGGTGCAGGTGACGCGCGCGTTCGATGATCACGGCCATGGCCAGTATCGACATCGCCAGGATCACGTACATCGTTGCGCCCGCCTGGATGACCTGGTCGAAGATGTTGAGTTCCTGGGCGATCGCGCCTGGCGACACCAGGCAGGCAAACAGCAGTAGTAAAAGTCTGTTCAACATGACAGCTCATCATTGGTAACGAACATTGCCCGATACTAGCATTAAAGCTTGCTACAAGGTAGAAGTATTATTGCACGGCAAACCTTGGCGACGCCGATCCGCTTCTTGCCTGCGCGAGCGCATTTGACAGGCGCCGCAAGTAGCCTTACTACTTCTTTATGAGGGAGGCCCTCCCCGAAATCCCCGGAAGCTGGCCACGCGTGTACCTAAACTACGCAATTACCTTGTCAGCGCGGTAAAAATTTTAGTAAGCTGGGTCAAGCGCGAATTTACACCAGTCATACAACAAGGATATTCATGAGACACGTCGCCCGCTCCCTCTCCCTTCTCGGTTTCGCCCTGTGCGCTGCGCTGGGCCCTCTACCCGCCTCCGCCCGGCAAGCGCAAGCTGCTGCGGCCGAACATGTGGCCTGGTCGCGCAATGCGAATATCTACGAAGTCAACATCCGGCAGTACACGAAAGAAGGCACGTTCAATGCCTTCGCCGCGCACCTGCCGCGCTTGCGCAAGATGGGCGTCGACATCCTCTGGCTGATGCCGGTGCAGCCCATCGGGGAAAAGAACCGCAAGGGCACACTCGGCAGCTACTATGCGGTGCGTGACTACACGGCGGTCAATCCCGAGTTCGGTACGATGGACGATTTCAAGCGGCTGGTGAAGCAGGCGCATGGCCTGGGCATGCACGTCATCCTCGACTGGGTCGCTAACCACACTGCCTTCGACAACCCGTGGACGGCCCTGCACAAGGACTGGTACCTGAAGAACGACAAGGGGGAGATTTATCCGGTCACCTATACCGAGGGCGCCGAGCCGGAGTACTGGACCGACGTAACCGGCCTGGACTGGAAGCAGCCCGGCCTGTGGAAAGGCATGAGCGATGCGATGGCGTTCTGGGTGCGCGAGACCGGCATCGACGGCTTCCGCGCCGACGTGGCGGCCAAGGTCCCGGGCGCGTTCTGGGAACAGACCCGCGTGGAGCTGGAGAAGATCAAGCCCGTGTTCATGCTGGCCGAGGCCTGGCAGCCGGAACTGCACGGCGCCTTCGACATGACTTATGGCTGGGACACCCTGGGCATCTTCAAGGACATCGCCAAAGGAAAGTCCGATGCACGCGCATTGCGCGCCTACCTCGAGCAGCCCCCGGTGCCCTACCCGGCGCACGCCTACCGCATGCGCTTTACGAGCAACCACGACGAAAACTCCTGGCACGGCAGCGACGCCGAGCACTATGGGCCGGCGTTCAAGGCGATGGCGGTGCTCGCCGCCACGCTGCCGGGCATGCCCCTGATCTACGGCGGCCAGGAAGGCGGTTTCGAGAAGCGGCTGGAATTCTTCGAGAAGGACCCGATCGACTGGAAGAATTATCCCTACGCCTCCTTCTATGCCGGCTTGCTCAAGCTCAAGCACGACAACCGCGCACTGTGGAATGGCCAGTACGGCGGACCGCTGAAGGTGCTGGAAACCGGCAACGACAAGGTATTCGCATTCCGGCGCGAGAAGGAAGGCAATGTGGTGTCGGTCGCGGTCAACCTGACCGGCGCGCCGCAGCAGTACACGCTGCCGGGCAGCAGCACAAAGCGCAGCCTGAAGGCGTGGGCTTACCGGATCGACGCACCCGGGCAGTAGGCGGCGTAGCCTGGCCCGTGTTGGTTCCCTTCCCGCATCGCCGGCACACCGGTGCCGCCAGGATTTTGATGTCGCACACCCCATCTGATAGGCTGGTGCGCGTGTGCACACCGGCGGTTCCCCTAATTACTTTTGGCAAAGGTTTCAAATGACGTCCCCGACAGAGCTCGATACCGGTCTTCCCCTCGACATGATCATCTTCGGCGGCATGGGCGACCTCGCGATGCGCAAGCTGCTGCCTGCGCTCTACATGGCTTACCTGCACGGCAACCTGCCGGCGTCGACCCGGATCCTGTCCACCGGCCGCCAGGCATTCGACCGCAGCGCCTACCTCGCCCACGTCGAAGAGCATTCGCGCGGCTTCATCGCCGGCGCCAACTTCAACGAGCAGACCTGGAACGGGTTCCTGCAATTGCTGGTGTATGTCCCCCTCGATGTGCAGGAGGCCGCCGACTTCAACGCGCTGGCGCAGGCCTCGCGCGCGGGCGCGCAGCGGGTGTTCTACCTGTCGACGGCCCCTGCCCTGTTCATCGCCATCTGCGACAAGCTCGCCGACGCCGGCCTGGTCGACCGCAACGCCCGCGTCGTCCTCGAAAAGCCGCTGGGGCGCGACCTGGCGTCCGCGGTCGACATCAACGAGGCGGTCGGCAGGCATTTCGCGGAATCGCAGATCTACCGGATCGACCATTACCTGGGCAAGGAAACGGTGCAGAACCTGATGGTGCTGCGCTTCGGGAACTCGATCCTCGAACCCTTGTGGCGGGCGCCGAACATTTCCAGCGTCCAGATCACGGTCGCCGAGGAAGTCGGCGTGGGCAGCCGCGCCGGCTTCTACGACGGCACCGGCGCCATGCGCGACATGGTGCAGAACCACCTGCTGCAGCTCCTGTGCATCGTCGCCATGGAGCCGCCGACCTCGCTGACCCCGGATGCCGTGCGCGACGAAAAGCTGAAGGTGCTGCGTTCGCTGCGCCGCTTCCGGCTGGCCGATATCGCGCGCGACACGGTGCGCGGGCAGTATGTGCGCGGGGTCAGCGGCAACCAGGAGGTGCCGGGTTACCTCGAGGAGCGCAACGTCCCGCCCGGCTCGAAGACCGAGACCTTCGTCGCGCTGCGCGCCCACGTCGATACCTGGCGCTGGTCGAAGGTGCCGTTCTACCTGCGTACCGGCAAGCGCATGGCGCGCCGCTCCTCGAAGATCGTCGTCGAGTTTGCGAACCCGCCGTTCCCCTTGTTTCCCGAGACCCCGGGCGGGGTCGCGAATCGCCTGGTGATCGAGCTGCAGCCCGAGGAAGCGATCAAGCTGCAAATCATGGCCAAGCAGCCGGGCACCGGCATGCAGATGCAGCAGGTCGAGCTGAACCTGGATTTGCAGTCGGCCTTCCAGCAGCGCCGCGCGGAAGCCTATGAGCGGCTGCTGATCGACGTGGTGCGCGGACGCCTGACGCACTTCATGCGGCGCGACGAACTGGAGGCGGCCTGGGAGTGGGCCGATCCGATCATCAATGGCTGGGGGACGCTGGACGAGAAGCCGCATGCGTATGCGGCCGGATCGTGGGGACCGGCGGAGGCGTTCGCGCTGCTGGCGCGCGATGGGTTCAGCTGGATCGAATAAGGGATCGCATGAAACGCCAGCGCGGCCCATCATGTCCGCCATGCTGGTCACGTAACCACCGCTGTAGATGCTGTTGGCGGTGAGTGGCGGCCATTCTTCCGTGATGTTGTTCACACCCAGGCTGATGGTGGTGTTCCTGATGCCCTTGTAGCGCAGGTTCAGGTTGTACTGGGTATAGGCATCCACCCTGGTCAGCGACGAGCCGGCGCGCGGCGTCAGGTCGGTCTGGCCGGTCTGGTGGCCTTGCGAGAGCGTTCCGCCCCATGGCCCGTTCGTGTAGCTGAGCGAGGCCGTGTGCTTCCAGCGCGGGTTCATCTGCGGCATCCCGGCGAGGCCCGAGTTCGGCCCTGCGGGGCCGAAGCTGCCAGGCGGCGCCCGTTGAGCAGGGAGCGTGCGCATCGGGCCCAGGCCGCGCAGGTTGGTCACCGGGCAGGCGGCGCCGGTATTGGTGCCGAGCGACAGCGATTGCGGCTGCTCCAGCACCAGGTCTTTCAATTCGGTGTGGCCGCGCGATTCCAGTTCGGACGCCTTGATGACGGTCAGCGCCGTCGCGCCTTCATCGGCCGCGCGCCGCACCCAGCCCGCGTTTGGTCGGCATTCCGTGGGAAACCGGCGCAATGGTTCCTGTATTTTTCGGCGCTGGTGCTTGCTCTGGAAATTATTACGCCAACTCAAGCCCCAGCCCTTTCAGGCAAGGTCCGGACACCGGCAACACAGCAACAGGGCCGCAAGCCAGGCAGTCTGCCGCCCAGGACGGGCGCGAAGGCGAAAAAACGGATGAGCGAATGTGCCTGTCAGCGATCAGAACAGCTCGAGGTTCGGCGATGGTTCCACAGCCTTGCGTGCTGCCGGAGGCGCCGGCCAGTCGCGCATGCGCGCCGCCGGATAATGAGCCAGGTAGCTGCGCGCCATGTCGATGCTGGTGCAGGCGAGCCAGTCGCCGACTTCGTCCGGCGGCAGGATCACGAGCGAGCGCTTCTCGTCGTCCGGCTTGTGCATGCGGCGCATCAGGGCGTGGTCGTCGGCGTTGATCGTGATCTGGGTGAACGATGCTTGCGTCGTGCCGTCGGCCTGCGGCCAGTCGCGCCACAGTCCGGCGACAAAGAACAGCGACGCGTCAAGCATGCCGATCGCATGGCGCACGGCGCGCCCGCTTTCGTAGCAGGGTTCGTAGAACCAGGCCATCGGCACGGCGCACAGTTGCAGGCGGCGCCAGGCAGGCGCGAAGGAGCGCCGCTCGCCGAGCGATTCGGCGCGCGCGTTCATGGTGTCGAACGGTTGGATATCGGGCGGGATCTGGCGCCGCGGGACCATGCCGTAGCTCGCCAGGCAAGCCTGCGGCCGGCCGTCACGCCCCGTCCGCAGGATCGGGGCGACATAATCCTTCCATGTTTCCTCCGGCCAGCGCCAGTCGGCGGGCAGGTCGCTGAAGGCGCCGAGGGTGCCGAACTGCTCGGGTGTGGGAGGACGGTAGTTGACGCACATGGATGGATCGGAACCGGAGGCTTACTCTGCCGCGTCCAGGAAGAAAATGGCGTAGGCTTTGGCGGGCGCCTGCTCGGTCGGCTTCTCGACCTGCAGCTGGGCGCAGTCTTCCGCGACCAGGCTGCGCCAGTTCCGGATGCCGGCGTTGGCGAACATCGGATTGGCCTTGGCGCCGAGGCTGATGTCGATCGCCAGCCGGGCATTGCGCGGTCCGGCCCTGTCATAGCTGACGCCCCGCAATTCGATCCCGAACGCGGCCAGCCACGGCTCCCACAGGCCCGATTCGGTGCCCTGGACGATACGGCCCAGCATGTCGCCCAGCGAGACGCCTTTCTTGACGACGCCGCGTATCAATTCCAGCGATGGCGCAAAGCGCGCGTCGGTGCTTTGCTTGCCTGCGCCGCGTTCGGCGATCGCCTTCAATTCTTTCGAGAACGTCGCGTCCCGCTCGGTGTAATCGCGCACGCGGTCGTAGAACGCGCCATCGATGAATGGATTCTCTGGCCGCCCTGCAGGCGTGCCCGCTGGTTTGGCCGCTGGAGGCTGTTTTTTGGTCGTCATGGCTTCTGAAACTGGATGGTAGGGCGGCAGTTTAGCATTGCCGGCCGCGCGCGGCGCGGCGCATGCATCTCGCGTCCCGCTTCGGCCGCCCTGGCTACACTGGATGCTCGGTGGACCTGCCGATTGCAGCATTGTGCCGGTGGCGCCGCGGAACTGCCCGGATCCCGTTTGCTCGCCCACTTGCCACGAAGGAATAACGATGCCTCGACTCGAACTGACGGATAACGAACTGGTCGTCCACCTGGACAAGTGGGAACAACTCTGGGCCCTGCACGGCAGTATTCGCGTGCCGCTGGCGAAGGTGCGCGGCGCAACCGACGACAGCGGTTTCGGCGGGGTCGGCGGCATGGGTCTCGGTTTGCGCATTCCGGGCACGCATATTCCCTTCGTGGTCGCCGCCGGCACCTTCCTCAAACGCGGCGACAGGCAGTTCGTCTACACGCGGCGCAGGCTGCAAACCGTCGTGATCGAACTGGCGGACAACGAATGGACCCGGCTGGTGATCGGCGTGCCCGATGCGCAGGCCGAGGCGGCGCGCATCAATGCCGCCGCGGCGCGTTGCCAGGGGCTGGCCTGAGGCAAGGCCCTGGCAAGGTGCCGCGGCCGCGCTCCTGGCGACAGGATACCTGTCCGGATGCAGCCGCCGTGCTCCACTGCACAGACGACGCCCTGCGGCGCGGCTAGACTGCTGGCAACGATAGACGTGCAAAATGGCGCAACCCGTGCCGCCATCGCGTCCGGAAAGGCATTTGTTGCAGAATTTTCAGTGGTTCATGCTCATCGGCGGCCTGATGCTTGCGCGTGGCCTGTGGGGGGCGACGATTGCCCGCCTGCCGTTCACGTCGGCGACCATCTATCTTGCCATCGGCCTGGCGCTCGGCCCGCTGTTCCTGAACCTGTTCAGCTTCGATCCGATGCGCGAAGCACCGGTGCTCGAGGTCGCCGCCGAGGTAGCCGTGCTGATCTCGCTCTTTTCGGCCGGGATCAAGATGCCCGTGCCATTCACCTGGTCCCGCTGGCTTCCCGCGATCCGGCTGGCCTGGCTGGCGATGGCGCTCTCCGTCCTCCTGATCGCCGGCTTCGCTGTCCTGGTACTGGGTTTACCCATCGGCGCGGCGATCCTGTTGGGCGCGATCCTGGCGCCAACCGACCCGGTGCTGGCGACCGACGTCCAGGTGCGCCACGCCGGCGATAAGGATCCGCTGCGCTTCACACTGACCTGCGAGGCCGGCCTGAATGACGGTAGTGCCTTCCCTTTCGTCATGCTCGGGCTGGGCCTGCTGGGCCTGCATGAGCTGGGCGGCGGCGGATCGCGCTGGCTGCTCGTCGACGTCGCCTGGGCAACAGCCGGCGGCCTGGCCGTCGGCATCGCCTGCGGCGCGCTGCTGGCCTGGTTCAGCGCCGCCCTGCGGCGGCGGATCGCCAGACATGAGGTGCTCGACGACTTGCTTGGCCTGGGACTGATCGGGCTGTCGTACGGCATCGCACTGTCCCTCCATACCTACGGCTTTCTCGCGGTGTTCGCCGCCGGCGTCGCCTTGCGCCAGACGGAGTTGCGGCTGATTCGCGCCAGGACGAACAACGAAGGCCTGCTCGAACCCGAGATCGACGAAGCCCATACGCCCGCGGTCGTGCCCACCCAGGCGACGGTCAGCGGGGGCGCACTGGTGTTCAAGGAGCACCTCGAGCGCCTGTCCGAATTGACCCTGGTGCTCCTGCTGGGCGGCGCCGCCGGTTGGGCCCTGGCCGAATGGCGGCCCTGGGTGCTGGCGCTGTTCGTATTTTTCATTGCGCGCCCCCTGAGTGTGTTGACCAGCATGATCGGCGCCGGCATCGGCGGACGCGCGACCGCCATCGCCGCGTGGTTCGGCGTGCGCGGGATCGGTTCGATCTACTATCTGGCCTACGCCATCAACCATGGCCTGCCGGCCTCGCTCGGGCACCAGCTGATCAACGCGACCCTGGCCGTGATCATGCTGTCGATCCTCCTGCACGGAGCGAGTGTCACGCCCCTGCTCAACCGGTACTGGCGCTGAAGCCAGGAAGAAGCGAGGCGCAGCGTCACCTGAGCTTTTTTTCGCCGGCGGCGAATTCCTCGATTTTCTTCGTCGGTCCCGAGACAATGAGCAGGTCGGCCGGCAGGATGCGCGTCTCCGGCAGCGCGTGCTGGAAGTCTGCGTTCAGGCGCTTGACACCCACCACCGTCACGCCGAAGCGCGAGCGCACGTGCGAATCGGCCAATGTCTGGTGATGCGTGTCGGCCGGCGCCTGGATTTTCGCGATCGCGAACCCGTCTTCGAATTCGATGAAATCGATCATCCGTCCGGTGATCAGGTGCGCCACGCGCTCGCCCATGTGCGCTTCGGGATAGATGATGTGGTGGGCGCCGACGCGCTGGGCGATCTGGCCGTGTTCTGGACTCATCGCCTTGACCCAGATGTCCTTGATGCCCAGTTCAGTGAGCACCATCAGTGTCATCAGGCTGGCGGAAAGGTCGGAACCGATGGCGACGATCGCGTGCGAGAAGTCGGCCACCCCGAGCTGCAGCATGACGTTTTCGTTCGTCGAATCGGCTTGCACCGCATGGGTGAGGCGTTCGCCCCATAGCTGCACCAGCTCTTCCTTCCGATCGATGCCCATCACGTCGTGCCCGAGCCGCACCAGCGACTGGGCGACGGCGCCGCCAAAGCGGCCCATGCCGATGACGACGACGCTATCGCTCGCCGAGAAGGCGAACTGCTCTGTAAAAATTCTACCCCACAATTGGATGCTCCTCCGGATAACGGTAAGGCATGCGGCGTTCACCCAGCACCAGCGAGGTGGCCAGCGTGATCGTCCCTACCCTGCCAAAAAACATTAACAGTACCAGCACCATCTGCCCCGACGCCGGCAGCTGCGCGGTGATCCCGGTCGACAGGCCCGCCGTACTGAAGGCCGCGATCACCTCGAAGATGATCTGGTCGGTCGGAAAATCGGTGATGCGCAGCAGCAGCATGGTGGCGAGCACGACGAGTACGCTGCCGAGCACCAGCACCGTCACCGCCTGGCGCTGGGCCGAAGCGCCGACCCGGCGCCCGAATGCCTCGGTATCGGTATGCCCCCTGGCTTCGGCCAGCACCAGCAGGAACAGGACCGCGACCGTGCCGACCTTGACCCCGCCCGCCGTGCCCGCGCTGCCGCCGCCGATGAACATCAGGAGATAGTGCAAGGCCCAGGTTTCGGGCGTCAACGCGGCGATGTCGACCGTGTTGAAGCCGGCGGTGCGGGCGGCAGCCGAGATGAACATACTATTCAGGAGCTTGTCGGCGACGCCAAACGGCCCGAGCGTGCGCACATTGTCCCACTCGAACAGCAGCACCGCGCAAAATCCGCCCAGCAGCAGGACCAGGGTGCCGGCCAGGGTGAGCTTGGTATGCAGCGACCAGTGGCGCGGGTCGTCCAGGCGCTGGCGCAGGTCGTGCAGGACCGGGAAGCCGATGCCGCCGACGATGAACCCCAGCATGATCGGCAGCAGGATCAGCGCGTCGCCGGCGTAGCGCACCAGGCCGTCCGCATGGATCGAGAAGCCCGCGCTGTTGAAGGCGGAGACGGCGTGGAACAGGCCCGACCAGCCGGCCGCCAGCCAGTCCAGGCCATACCCGTAATGCAGCCTCAGGGTGAGCACGGCGGCGATGGCGGCCTGCGATACGAGCGTCACCACCAGCACGATCCGCGCCACGCTGGAGACGTCGCCCAGGCCCAGCGAGCGCGTTTCGGTTTGCGTCATCAGGCGCGCGCGCAGGCGCGGCGAGCGGTTCACCATCAGCCCGAGCAGCGTCGCCGCCGTCATCATGCCGAAGCCGCCGAGCTGGAACAGGGCCATGATCGTCCACTGGCCGAACGTGGACCAGTAGGTCCCGGTATCGACCGTCACCAGGCCGGTCACGCACACTGCGGACACCGAGGTGAAAAAGGCCACCAGCAGCGGCGCCTGCGTGCCGGCCGCGCGCGCGGCGGGCAGCATCAGGAGCGCGGTGCCGACCAGGATCGCGGCCAGGAAGGTCAGGGTCACTGCCCTGGCCGGGTGGATGATCGCCTTCACTGTGCGGAACCGACGCGGCTTGCGGCCGCCGGTTCGTCGTCGATGCCGGAATGGATGAATTGCGTGAATGTTTCAGAGAGTCGTTTTTCGATGCGCATTTTTTCTCCAGGTCCCCTCCCGTTTGGCGGCAGGCCGCCTATTGTAAGACCGATACGGATCAGGACGGGTCACGCTGGCGCGTAAAAAAAGCCCGCCGAAGCGGGCTTTCCAGGAATCGGGCGCATGCCCCCTCGCCGTGGAGGCGCTCAGTTCTTGTATTGGTCCAGCTGGACCGACAGCGTCGTCTTGTAGTTCTTGACGAAATCGACGGCTTCGGCCTTCGCTTCGTCGCGCGAGGTATGGGAGGGAGCGCCGAGCGTCGGCAGGTTCAGGTTCGAGGCGCTGGCAGTAGCGCTGGCTTCCGGGGCCGGCTCAGGCGACTCCGCGGCAAATGCGGTGGCGGTGGCAACAAACATAGCAGCGGCGGCAATAAAACTCTTGGCGTTCATGGTTTTCTCCTGGAGATGACTGGCCGGGCGGTGGCGCTCGATGGGAGCGGTTTCGGCCCGGGGATGCAGACAGTCTAGCCCTTGCGGCGGGCGCAATAAAGTGCATTCCAGGCAATGTATAATTGCGTCCATTGAAAGAATCGGGGACGACGATGGACAGGCTGGTGTCGATGCGCGTGTTTGCCAAGGTGGTGGACCAGGGCAGCTTTGCCGGTGCGGCCGCCGCGCTCGGGATGTCCGCCGCCGTCGTGACGCGCAACGTCGCCGACCTCGAGGCCCACCTCGGCACGCGCCTGCTGAACCGCACGACGCGCCGCCTGTCGCTGACCGAAACCGGCCAGCAGTACCTCGACCGGGTGCGCCAGATCCTGCTCGACATCGACGACGCCGACGCCGCCGCCTCGTCCAGCTCGCGCCAGCCGAGCGGCACCCTGCGCATTTACTGCCATCCCACCTTCGGCAAGTCGCAACTGGCGCAGCTGCTGCCGCGCTTTGTCCAGGCGACCCCGGGTGTCGTGCTCGACGTCACCCTGGCCGACGACGATGTCGACCTCGTCGAGCAGGGCTTCGATGCCGGCATCTTCATCGGCCTGCAAAAATTCGACGCCAGCATGATCGTGCGCCGTCTCGCGACCTCGAACGTGGTGCTGACCGCGTCGCCCGACTATCTGGCGCGCCGCGGGGCGCCGGTCCGGCCCTCCGACATCGCGCAGCACGACTGCCTGAACTTCGCCTTCGAACAGCTGCGCCACAGCTGGCCTGTGGCATGGAACGACGAGGTGGTGAACGTGCCGGTCACCAGCCGCATGGTGTCGAACAGCGGCGACGTCCTGCGCGAGGCGGCGCTGGCCGGCCTGGGCATCATGCCGCGCTCGTCATTCACGCTCGAGGGGGACCTGGAAAGCGGCCGGCTGGTGCAGCTGCTGCAGGGCCACCACGTGGGCCAGCTGTCGGTGATGATGGTCTATCCGAGCCGGCGCCTGCTGTCGGCCAAGGTGCGCAGCTTCGTCGACTTCATGAACGAACAATTCCCGCGGCCCGAAAGCGATCCGTGGCTGCCCGGCGCCTGATACTGCCGGCGGCCGGATTTGCACCCACCAGATTAACCCGTCAAGTTGAAGGCACAAGAATGAAAACAGTTCGCTCGAAATCGCTCCGCCTCGCAGGCGCCGCCCTGCTCCCGATCGTACTGGCCGCTTGCCAGTCGGCCCCGGCCACCATGAGCGCCGCCGCACCCTGGCTTGCGGACCTCGGCGACGGGCGCTACCAGAACCCGGTCCTGCATGCCGATTACTCCGACCCGGACGCCATCCGCGTCGGCGACCGGTATTACATGACCGCCTCGAGTTTCAACGCCGTGCCCGGCTTGCCCCTGCTCACCTCGACCGACATGGTCAACTGGGAGCTGGTCGGGCACGCGCTGCCGCGCCTGGTCCCGGCCGAACGCTACGTCCAGGCGCGCCATGGCGAGGGCGTGTGGGCGCCCTCCCTGCGCCACCACGACGGCAAGTTCTGGATTTTCTATCCCGACCCGGACGTCGGCATTTTCGTGACCACGGCGATCAATTTCACCGGTCCGTGGAGCGAACCGCGGCTGCTCCTGCCCGGCAAAGGCATCATCGACCCGACCCCGCTGTGGGACGAGGACGGCAAGGCGTACCTGCTGCACGCCTGGGCCAGGAGCCGCGCCGGCATCAACAACATCCTGACCCTGCGCAGCATGGCGCCGGACGCCAGCCGCCTGCTCGACCTTGAGGGCAAGACCGTCATCGACGGCAACAAGCTGCCGAATTACCGCACCCTGGAAGGACCCAAGTTCTACAAGGCGAACGCTTACTACTACGTGTTCGCGCCGGCAGGCGGGGTCGAGGAAGGCTGGCAGTCGGTGTTCCGCTCGCGCAGCATCCATGGCCCCTACGAAGACCGCATCGTCATGGACCAGGGCAATACCGCGATCAATGGCCCGCACCAGGGGGCGTGGGTGCGCGCGCAGGACGGACGCGACTGGTTCCTGCACTTCCAGGACAAGAAAGCCTATGGGCGCGTGGTGCACCTCAATCCGATGCGCTGGGCGGACGGCTGGCCGGTCATCGGCGAGGACGGCCCCCGCTCCGGCACCGGCCAGCCGGTGCTGACGCACGCGAAACCGGTCGCCGGCTCGCGCGTCCTGGCGCCGCCCACCTCGGACGAATTCAACGGCCCCGCACTCGGGCTGCAATGGCAGTGGAACGCCAACCACGATCCGCGCTGGGCGTCGCTGACCGAGCGGCCCGGCATGCTGCGCCTGCATACCCAGGCAGCGCCCGCCGCGGCAGGCTATGTGCGCGGCGCGCCCTCGCTGCTGGCGCAAAAGCTGCCGGCGCCCGCCTTTGTGGTGAACACGCACGTGGCGCTGAACAACGCGGCGGATGGCGACCGCGCCGGCCTGATCGTGAACGCCATGCAGTACGCATGGCTGGGCCTGAGCAGGAACGGCGGCGCCACCGAACTCGTGTACACCAGTTGCACGCCGGCCAGGGAACGCTGCACGGAAACCAGCAGCGTCGTGCTGCCGTCGGCGCCGTCCAGCCTGTACCTGCGGATGAGCATGGCGCAAGGGGCGATGGCGAATTTTTCTTACAGCCTCGACAACGTCACCTTCATCCCGGCAGGCCAGCCGCTCGAGGTGAGCAAGGGGCGCTGGGTCGGCGCCCAGGTGGGCCTGTTCAGCGTCGGCGACAAGGCCGGCGCGCCGGGGTCGCACCTCGACGTCGATTATTTCAGGGTGAGCGCCAAATGAGCGGCGAAGCGAGCCGCGAAAATCGCCAAGGTCACCGCTTGATACGTCATAACAGCCCGGCCATTCGAGCGGGCTGAGCTGGTGGCGCAGGTCCAACCTTCCTCGAATACGACAGGCAAGACACCATGCCCACCTTCTATGTCGACCCGAGCGCTGCCGGCCCCGGCGACGGCAGCTTGTCCGATCCCTTCAAGTCCTGGACCAGCGTCGAATGGTCCCCCGGCAACACTTACCTGCAAAAGCGCGGCACGACCTGGGCCGGCGCCTCCAGGCTGACGGCCAGCGGCACCCGGCTGCAACGCATCACCGTCGGCGCCTGGTACCGCAACGATGGCTCCGACGATCCATCGCAGCCCAGGCCGGTCATCCTGCTCCCCGGCAGCCCTGTCACGCCACAGGACGGCGGGTCGATCGCGGTCTTTGGACAGGAGCGCGATTTCATTACCTACCGCAACCTGGACATCCGCAATCCCGACTTGCCGGAAGCGAGCGACGTGGCCGTCATCTGGCTGGGCAATGGCTGCGCATTCGAGAACATCGCGCTCACCTCGAATTGCGCCGGGGTCTATATTTATGAAAAAACGCGGTGACCGTCTCGGGCTGCGTGCTCGACGTGGTGAACTGCGGCCCCCAGCATGCGAACCATGGCATCCTGGTGGCCGGCAATACCGGCATCGAGGACATCACGATACTCGGCACTACCGTGTATCACCGCGGCGGCGGCTCAGCCGCATCGCATGGCATCCGCTGCGAAACCTATGGCGGCGGCGCCACGCTCACGGGGCTGCGCATCCAGGGCAACCGGGTCTCCCCGCCGCCGGGAGAAGCGGTCAGTGCGAACCGCGGTGCGATCGGTATCTATCTGGTGAACGGTGTCGCGGCGCGCCTTGAGCGCAATTCCGTCACCGGCATGCTGAGCGGGATCTTCGTCGGCAGCGGAGACCGTAACCGCGTGACCGACAACGACTGCAGCACCAACATGAATTTCGGGATCCATGTCACCGGGTTTGCGAGATCCTTCCTGATTGAAAGCAACACCTGCAACCACAACGGCGGCCCCGATAGCCCGAACTATTGGGGGCGCGGCATCGAGCTGTCAGCCGCCGCCGGTCCGAACGCCGTGTCGGACCATACCATCCGGTTCAATACCTGCAGGTTCAACTACAACTACGGCGGTCCGCTGGACAATGGTACCGAAGGTGTCGGCATCGGCCTCGATGATGGCGTTGTCCGCTGCGCCGTGTACCGGAACCATGTGGCCAACAACGAGGGAAACGGCATCCAGCTATTCGGAGGCGGCGCCCCCGGCAGCATACCCGACACGGGTGGGCATACGATCGCCGGAAATCTCCTGGATTCGAATTGCACGTATTCCGTCCTGGACCGGCGCAGCGGCGGCACTGCGCCAAGCCGGTTCCAGGCGCACATCCAGATCGCCTACATTTACGGAACCCGCACCCTCATCACGAATAACATTTTCGCGGGACCGACCCGCGGCGGTGTCTATCTGGACAGCACCTCGTCAAATGTCGTGGTGGTCAACAACGTCTGCTGGGGCACGCCGTATCCGGCGTCCGCCACGGGCCTCGGCCACGGCCAGGGCACAGCCGCCGGGCTCCCCGTGGCCGGCGTGCTGTAACACTATCTGGATGCAGCTGCCGCATCAGCCCGCGCCTTGTGCAGTTTCTTGTAGCTGTCGATCAGGCGGTGGTGCCTGTCGAGGCCCTCGAGTTTCATGCTCGTGGGCGTCAGTCCGAAGAAGCGCACGCTGCCGTCCACCGAGCCCAGCACCGCGTCCATCCGGGCGTTGCCATACATCCGGCGGAAATTGGCCTCGTAGTCTTCCAGTTCCAGCTCGTCATCGAGCACCACTTCCAGCACCACATTCAGGGCCTGGTAAAACAAGCGGCGCAGGGCGGTATTGTCGTTGTATTGCAGGAAGGCGCCGACCAATTCGTGCGCTTCCTCGAATTGCTGCAGTGCGAGGTTAATCAGCAGCCTCAACTCGAGCACCGTCAGCTGTCCCCAGTCCGTGTTCTCGTCAAACTCGATGCCGATCAAGGTTGCGATGTCGGAGTACTCGTCCAGCTCGTTGTTTTCCAGACGGTCAAGCAGTGCCGCCAGGCTGGCGTCATCCAGGCGGTGCAAATTCAGGATATCCTCGCGGAACAGCAGCGCCTTGTTGGTGTTATCCCAGATCAGGTCTTCCACCGGGTAGATTTCCGAATAGCCGGGCACCAGGATCCGGCAGGCGACGGCGCCCAGCTGGTCATAGGTCGCCATGTACACTTCTTTGCCCATGTCTTCGAGAATGGCGAGCAAGGTGGCGGCTTCCTCGGCATTCGAGAAGTCGCCCCGCCCGGAAAAATCCCATTCGACAAAATCGACATCCGCTTTGGCGCTGAAAAAGCGCCACGACACGACACCGCTGGAATCGATGAAGTGCTCGACAAAGTTATACGGTTCCGTCACGGCCTGGCTTGCAAACGTAGGCTGAGGCAAATCGTTCAGGCCTTCAAAACTGCGCCCCTGCAGCAATTCGGTCAGGCTCCGTTCCAGTGCCACCTCGAAGCTCGGGTGCGCGCCGAACGAGGCAAAGACACCGCCCGTCCGCGGGTTCATCAGCGTGACGCACATGACCGGATAGGTCCCGCCCAGCGACGCGTCCTTCACCAGCACCGGGAAACCCTGCTCTTCCAGGGCCTGGATCCCGGCCAGGATGCCAGGGTATTTCGCCAGCACCTCCTGGGGCACGTCAGGCAAGGCCATCTCCCCTTCCAGGATTTCGCGCTTGACCGCCCTTTCGAAAATTTCGGACAGGCATTGCACCTGCGCTTCGGCCAGCGTATTGCCGGCACTCATGCCATTGCTGGCGTAAAGGTTTTCAACCAGGCTCACCGGGAAATACACGGTCTCGCCATCGGATTCCCGCACAAACGGCAGCGAGACAATACCGCGCTCTACATTGCCGGAGTTGGTGTCGACCAGATGCGCGCCTCGCAGCTCGCCATCGGGATCGACAATACCCAGGCAGTACTCGTCCAGAATTCCTGCCGGCAACGCATCACCCGGTCCAGGCTGGAACCAGCGCTCATTCGGATAATGCACGAACGCCGCGTTGGCGATATCCTCGCCCCAGAACGCGCCGGCATAGAAATGATTGCAATTGAGGCGCTCGATATACTCGCCCAGCGCCGACGCCAAGGCGCTTTCCTTGGTCGCTCCCTTGCCATTGGTAAAACACATCGG
>JAQGLR010000478.1 GCA_028292765.1 Massilia sp.
TAGGCCGGATTAATGTTGACCATGACCAGGCCGGCCCGCGCGGTGGCAAATTGCACCAGTACCCATTCCGCGCAATTCTGCGCCCAGATGCCGATGCGGTCGCCCGGCCGCAGCCCCAGCGCCAGCAGGCCCGCCGCCAGCCGGCTCACGCGCGCATCGAATTCCGTATACGTCCAGCGCACGTCCTGGTGCGGCACGACGAGCGCCTCGTTCTCGCCGAAACGCTGGGCGATGCCGGACAAGAAGGGGCCGATCGTCTGGCCGATGAGGGGAACGTCGTGCGCTCCATGGACGTAGCTCAGGCTCTGCTGCATAGGGTCTCCATGTCGTTTCGATGGGTGCTCAGGTGCTGCTCATGGGCTGATTTATACTCGATTCCCCGGCCGCATGCGCGCGATGTCCCGTGCACGAACCTGTTTAGAAAGAGAAAATACCCCGATGATCACCCTCTACCATTGCATGAGTGCGCGCTCTTTCCGTCCATTGTGGATGCTGGAAGAACTGGGCGAGCCTTACGACCTGAACATGCTCCCGTTTCCGCCGCGCGGATTCGACAAGCAGTATTTGGCGATCAATCCGCTGGGGACCGTTCCCGCCATCGTCGACGGCGAGGTCCGGATGACGGAGTCGGCTGCCATCTGCCAGTATCTGGCCGCGCGCGCCGGGTCGCCGATGAACGTCGAGCCCCACGAAACGGACTACCCGGCCTACCTGAATTTCCTGCATTTCGGCGAAGCGACGCTGACCTTTCCGCAGACGCTGATCCTGCGGTACACCCACTTCGAATCCGGCGAGCGCCGCTCGCCCCAGGTGGCGGACGATTATACGAAATGGTTCCTGGCGCGGCTGCGCACCCTGGAAGCGCGCCTCGAGCAGCACGCCTTCCTGGCCCAGGACCGTTTCACCGCTGCCGATATCTCGGTCGGCTACGCGCTCTTGCTGGCAGGGCACCTTGGCCTGGACGCGCGCTTCACGCCCGCGGTAGCGCGCTATTGGGAGCGCCTGCGGGAGCGCGACGGCTTCCGGCAAGCCCTGGCATCCCAGGAACGTGCCGCATTGGCGCAAGGTATTTCGACGGTGCCTGCGCCCGACCTCCGCTTCAATCCCTAGTGTCTGGCGGCGTCGCCGCCCCCGCCAGCAGGGCCTGGCTGTAGGCGCCGAAATCGTCCAGCCCGCGCTTGATGATCGTGACCAGCGCCGGCAAGGGCGCGGCCTGGTGGTCCCATTCGGCGCGGCAGAATTCGCCGGTACGCTTCAGGTCTTCGGCCAGCGTGGCCTCGATCCAGCCGTTCCCGGCCAGCAGGGTGATGACTTCGCGTTCGTCATGCGGTTCTCCCAGTCCGGCTTCGGCGATCACGTAGTCGCCCATCTCGATCGCCGCCTCCCAGGCGCGGATCACGTTCAGGGTGGCCGCATCCTGGCGCGTGAGGTCGCCGACAAAGGTCGTCGGATCCTTCTCGTATTCCTCGCGGGCGCGGCGGCAGCAACGTTCGATGACGCCAGTCTTGCCGATCAATACGGTCTCGTCCATATTCGCTTCCTTCAGATCAAAAACAGCATGGCGGCGACCATCGTCGGCCCGAGTGCGCCTCCGAGGAGGCCCAGGGCGCCGATCGATTCGTGGTTGAAGCCGCGCCGCAGCAGCGCAGCCCCGGCCGGGTTCGGCGCGTTGGCAATCACGGTCAGTCCGCCGCCGGCGACCGCGCCGGCGACCAGCATGTACTTGGCCTCGTCGGACAGCCCCGCGATCAGCGAACCAAGATAGGTGAGGGCGGCATTGTCGGTGATGGCGGTGAGGGCCAGCGCACCGAAGAACAGGGCGGTCGGCCCGAGGCTGGAGACGATCGGCTGCAGCCACCATTGCTGCATCCCGCCCAGCACCACGAGGCCGGCGAGGAAAAAGCCGACCAGCAGGCCTTCTTTCAGGATCAAGGGGTCCTGGTGACGATGGTAAGCCTGGGTAAAGCCGAGGAAGAGCAGGAACAGGCCGAGGAACAGCACCGGGTGGTGCGCCAGCAGCACCACCGCGGCGAGGAAGGCCAGGTGGATGAGCGAGACCTTGAACGGCACCGGGGTGTTCGTCTCGCCGGTCGCCGCAGGCCTGAGGTGCGGACGCAGCAGCAGGATGACGACCGTCGCATTGATGAGGACAGCCAGCGCGGCGCGCCAGCCGAAGTGGGTGAGCATGTATGCGCTGTCCCAGCCCCAGGTGCCGGCCACCATCAGCACCGGCGGCGCCGCGTACGAGGTGAGGGTGCCGCCGATCGAAACGTTCACGAACAGCACGCCCAGCGCGCCGTATTTCAGCGGTTCCGGTATGCCGGGGCGGAACACCTGCGGCGCCAGCATCAGCGCGGCCAGCGTCATCGCGGCCGGCTCGGTGATCAGGGAACCGGCCAGCGGCACCAGCGCCAGCCCGAGCCAGGCCAGGGCCACTTCGGTACGGACCGGCACCAGCCGCGCAACCGTGCCCAACAGCGAACGCACCGCATCGAGGATCGGCCGGGATGCGGCAATCACCATGACGGTGAAGACGAACAAGGGTTCGGTGAACTGGCGCGATTCGGCGTAGTCGATGGCCGCGTCGCTGCCGGAAATCAGGGCCATGGCGACGATCAGGATGAAGGCCCAGAAACCGAACACGACCTCGACTTCGCCCAGCAGGTGGTACAGGCCGCCGTGGCGGGGATAACGGCGCGCCAGGATTTCGAAGCCCTTGGCCGAGAAGGTATGGACGAGTGCGCAGGCGAACAGGATGGCGCCGACCAGCTGGATCGTGGTCATGCGAAGGTTCCGAAGCGGGGTGGGGAAAGCAGGGTCATTGTCAGGCGGATCATGTCAGGCAGATAAGGAATGAAGCGCCATTATTTCACCATTTGCGGGGGGAGGGGACAACACGCGGGCGAGCTCGCGCCAGGTCACGAATTACTCTGGCTGCTGGGGCGATTGTGGAAAGTGAGGAATTGCCTGATCAAGGCAAACCCATTGCTGCGCGCTGGCGGTATGGATGTC
>JAQGLR010000041.1 GCA_028292765.1 Massilia sp.
CAGATCGCTTTCTTCGAGCCGCAAACCAGGCGGGCGCCCATGGACCGCTACGTGTTCATGACGATGGCGGTGGGCGACGGCTACGGTGGCCTGGAGCACCGCGCCTCGACCGCCCTGATCTGCGCGCGCGCCGATTTGCCATGCAGCGCGACGCCGCAGTCGGGAGAGCCGAACGAGGGCTACCTGAAGTTCCTCGGCCTGTGCAGCCACGAGTACTTCCACACCTGGAACGTCAAGCGCATCAAGCCGGCCGTGTTCGCGCCCTACGACCTGCAGGTCGAGAACTACACGCCGCTGCTGTGGCTGTTCGAAGGCTTCACCAGCTACTACGACGACCTGATGCTGGTGCGCGCCGGGATTATCAAGGAGCCGACCTATTTCAAGCTGCTGGCCAAAACTGTCGGCAGCGTGCTGCGCGGCAGTGGCCGCCTGAAACAGAGCGTGGCCGATTCCAGTTTCGATGCCTGGAGCAAGTACTACCGCCAGGACGAGAATTCGCCGAACGCGATCATCAGCTATTACAGCAAGGGTTCGCTGATCGCGCTGGCCTTCGACCTGACGATCCGCGCCAAAACGGGCGGCGCCAAGTCGCTCGACGATGTCATGCGCGCGCTGTGGGCGCGTTACGGGCGCGATTTCTACGCCGGCGCCGGGCGCGGCGTGACCGAGCGGGAGGTGGAGGCGCTGTTCGACGAAGTCAGCGGCCAGAAGCTGCGCACTTTGTTCGACAAGTACGTGCGCGGCCTTGATGACATCCCGCTGGCCAAACTGTTCGCCCCCTTCGGCGTGAAGCTGCTGGACGAGCGCAAGAGCGGCAAACCCTCGTTCGACGCGGGCATCGGCCGCGATCCGCTCGGCGCCAAACTGACCCAGGTCCATGAGGGCGGCGCGGCGCATCAGGCCGGCCTGTCGGCGCTGGACATCGTGATTGCGATCGACGGCCTGCGCGTGATCGGCAACCCGTCCAGCCTGGATGCGCTGCTGTCGCGCTACCGCGTCGGCGACCAGGTCGTGGTCCATGCCTTCCGCCGCGACGAGCTGATCGCCTTCGACCTGACCCTGCAGGGCGACAAGGTCCCGGGCATCACGCTGTCGCACGCCGTCCCTGGCAAGAAGTCGTCGTCCACCCTTCGCCGCCCAAGCGCGGCCTGACCCGAAAAGAGGTTTACTTGAATAAGCTCGTTGCAGCTGTCCTCGCCGTTGCCCTTCCTGCGCTCCCGGCCCTGGCCCAGCTTCCCGCACCGCTCAAGCTCGACGTCACGACCCGGGTCGACGCCATGTACCCGTGGCTCGACACCGTCTACAAGGACCTGCACGCCCATCCGGAGATCGCCTTCCAGGAAGTGCGCACCGCCGGCAAGCTGGCCGCCGAGATGCGCAAGCTCGGCTTCACGGTCACCGAAAAGGTCGGCAAGACCGGCATCGTCGCCGTCTTTAAAAACGGCGCCGGGCCGACGGTGCTGGTGCGCACCGAGCTCGATGGCCTGCCGATGGAAGAGAAGTCGGGCCTGCCGTACGCCAGCCGCGCCAAAGCGACGAGCGACGGGCGCGAGAGTTTCGTCAGCCACAGCTGCGGCCACGACATCCACATGGCGGGCTGGCTCGGCACGGCGCGCACCCTGGTCGAACTCAAATCCCGGTGGAAGGGGACGCTCGTCTTCATCGGGCAGCCGGCCGAGGAAACCGTGTCCGGGGCAAAAGCGATGCTGGCCGATGGCTTGTTCACCCGCTTCCCGAAACCCGACTACGCGTTCGCACTGCATTCCTGGCCGCTCGCGCATGGCACCGTCGGCTACAACACGGGCGCCGTGTCGTCGAATTCGGATGCGATCGAGATCGTGTTCAAGGGCCGCGGCGGGCACGGCTCGGCGCCGGACAAGTCGCTCGACCCGATCATGATCGCCGCGCGTTTCGTCGTCGACGTGCAGGCGGTGGTGAGCCGCGAAAAGGACCCGAAGGAGTTCGGCGTGGTGACAATCGGCGCGATCCAGGGCGGCACGGTCGGCAACATCATTCCGGACAGCGTGCAGGTGCGCGGCACCATCCGCTCGTACAGCCCGGCGGTGCGCGCCAAATTGCTCGACGGCGTGCGGCGCGTGGCCAAGGCGTCGGCGGCGATGGCGGGCGCGCCGGCGCCGGAGGTGCAGTTGATCGAAGGCGGCGCCGCCATCGTCAACAGCGATGCGCTGGTAGTGAAGACCGAAGCCGTGTTCAAGGACGCGTTCGGCGCCGCCAACGCCCAGCGCATGCCGGCCATGACGGCCAGCGAAGACTTCTCGCAGTTCGTCAACGCAGGCGTGCCCTCGATGTTCTTCTTCACCGGCATCTACGATCCGAAGGTGGTCGCGGAAGCCGAGCGCGAAGGCGGCAAGCCGATCGCCTTCAATCATTCGCCGTTCTATGCACCGGTGCCGGAGCCGTCGATCAAGACGGCGGCGCAGGCCATGAGCCTGGCGGTGCTGAACGTGCTGGGACGCTGAGCATCCTACCTGGCCACATGCTCCAGCGGATTGGCGATCGAAATGTCGCCGCCCAGGCGGGGCTGCCAGCTGGTGGCCGTCGTGGCTGACGCCGGCCCCGGCACCTGGCGCGCGTAGATCGCCTTCCAGCTCATCGGCCCGGTCGCCCGCTCCTGGACGAACCCGGTCTGCTTTTCGATGTAGGCCGGGTCCGCCGCGCCGTCCAGCGTGAACCGGACCAGGCTGTCCAGTTGCGGCGAGCGCAGGTCGAGGATGGAGGCCATCATCACCAGCGGGGTCACGGCGAACAGGTGGTAGTGCAGGGCTTTGACGGCACGGTTCATTTCCAGCGGCAGCGAACCGTCGGCCGCAACCTGCGACATCGCATGGCCGAAGACCTTGCGTCCCCACGCGAGCAGGCGCGCGTCGCCGGTGACGGCGCCGGCGGCGGTCACCGCCAGCCCTTCCCAGTAATAGTGGTTGTTGCGCACGCCCTTATGCGCGTCGGAATGCACGATCGTCGCCGCGGCCAGCGCCGTGAGCCAGGCTTCGATACTGCGCTGCTGGAGTCCGGTCGCGGCCGGCTTGAGCTTTGCGTAACTCAGCGCCAGCCCACCCAGGGTCCATTTGCGCGTGTAGTACGACTGGCGCGTCGTCATCTTCCCCAGGAGCGCCTGGTCGCCTGCCCAGCGTGCCATCCACTGCAAGGCGCAGTCGGCCTCGCCCGCCCTGGCGGCCGGGGAAGCTTGATACGCACTCGCCGCACGGGCAAGGACATCGAGGAAGTCGTCGATCGGCTTCACGGCGGCGACGTTGCGCGCCTTGAGCACCGGATCGATGACCGAGCGGTGCTTATCGGTGTAGTAGCTGTTGGCATCGATATCGATGACCGCCTTCGGCGCCGGGCCGCAGGCAAGCGCCACTGGCGCCGCCAGCGCCAGCAGCACGCCGGCCGTCATTGCCGGAACCTTCATTGCCGGTACCGCAGGGTCCACTTGATGGTCAGCGGCTTGGCGAAGGTGAAGTTCTTCGTTTCGCAGCTGACGTGGGTCTTCATCGCCCCGGCCGGCGAGCGGAAGGGTTCGGCGCCGCGGGTTTCTTCGACTTCGCAGCTGTCCAGCCCCTCGACTTCGAAGGCGGTCACGTCGCCGCTGGCGAAGCGCACCTTCTTGCCCTGCAAGCTGGGCTTGTCCGAGAACGATGCGAACTCGAGGCTGGCGCGCGCGACCTGCAGCGGGGCCGTCGGCGTGTAGGTGTCAAGGCGGACGATCACGCCCGGCTCCATCGTGTACGTGGTCTCGAGCTTGATCCGGCTGTCGGGCGCCGGCGCCTTGCCGCCCAGTTTGGCCAGCTCGTCCTGGCGGTAGCTGACGCGCGCCTTGTTGCCTTTGCTCTCGCTGCGGATGTTCTTGATGTAGCTCGTTCCCAGCAGCTCGGTACCGTCGGCGAGTTTAAATTTCGGCAGCAGTTGCGGGTGGCCGGCGCCGCTGTCCGGCGTGCCGGCAATGATGCCGGTCGCGAAAGGCAGCGGGTAATACGGGCTGTTGTCGAACTGGCTGGCGCCGCCATTGACCATCAACAGGCTGAAGCTGTGGCGCTTGTCGCGGTAGATCGCCAGCGCGCGGTCGTATTCGCCCTGGGCGAACCAGACGGTGTTGAAGCGGGGCTGGGTCTTGTCGAGCCAGCGCTGCAGGTCGGCCTTCGGCCTGGCATTCTCCATGCCGGCCTTGTTCCAGAATTCGGTGGTAAAGATCAGCTGGTGCGCCAGCGAGAAGTTTTCGCCGAGGATGCGGTGCTTGGCACGGTAGGTATCGGTGCGCCGGCCGCCGTTCCACATGTCGACCGAACGGATCGCCGGGTTGTACCAGAAGTCCATGTACTTCGCGACGATGCGGTTCGAGTAGGCGTAGGCGTACTGCTTTTCCTCGGGCGTGAGCACGCCCAGGTAAGCCGACACCGACAGGATTTCCAGCACCGCGGTTTCGCCGTAGGGCCCCAGGCTGCGCCCGAAGGTGAAGCCGTCGCCCGAGGTGTTGGCGATGTTCAGGGTGACGTCGGCCGCCTTGCGCAGCAGGGCCTTGAGTTCGGGCGTCACGGTCATGCCGGACTCGATGAAGCGCTCGCAAATCTCGGCAATCAACAGGATGCTGTAGCGGTCGAAACGTCCTTCGCCGGCCGTCTCGTCCGAGAAGCCGAACTTGCCCGAGTAGGTTTTGTAATGCTCGAGCATCTTGTCGAGGAGGATCTTGCTGCCGCTGTCATCTTCCCAGCCGAGCTGCATGCGCAGGCGGGCGATGCTGAAGGCGACGCCGTAGTAATTGGTCGGCAGGCGGATCAGCTGGAAGTCGGGCTGGGTGACGAAGGTGCGCCAGTCGAGCTTGCTGCGCAGCGTGGCCAGCGTGGCCGGGCTGATGGCCTGCTCCAGCAAGCCCGCCTGTTTCAGCCGGGCCAGCGCCGTCAGGTAGTAATGGATGCCCCAGGTCTGGTTATCCATGCCGATCGTCATGTCGGCAATCGCCCGGAACTGGCGCAGGCGCTCGGGCAGGCGCGGATCGTCCTTGCGCATGTTGAGCAGCACGTGGGCCAGGCCGGTGGCGATTTTCCCTTGCAGGAATTTGTCGTTGCTCTTCAGGACTTCGACGCCGTCGAGCGTGACCTTGCCCTGTTCGCTCACCATCTTGTCGAACAGGTATTCGAGCTGCGGGTAGAGCTGCTGCTGGACGATCTGGTTCATCGGCACGTTCGACAAGGGCGGGACGTATTTTGAAGACGGATGGTCTTGCACGGGAGCGGCCACGGCCCCGGCGTTCACCAGGAAGGCAGCCGTCAACAAGGCTGCGAGCAAGCTGGGCTTGATTGGATTCATATGTCTCTTGTATGGTTTTTATGGAAAACGGTAATCGCTTGCCGCCGCAGGCGAATCAATACATCGGCCCGGCCGTCACGAAGGGGCCGCCCTGGTAGATCGTGGCCGGATCGTCGCCGGGGCGTTCGGCGGTGTCGGGGAACAGGTGCTTGAACGGGCGCGAGCTGTCCTTCGGCTTGAAGCCGAGGTGGCCGGCCTTGCGGTTGTCGTACCAGGTGGTGTCGTTGCTTGATGTGCCGAAGACGATCGTGTGGCCGACGCGCGGCGTGAACAGCGAGCAGCGCAGCAGCTCGACCAGGTCGTCGTAGCTGAGGTAAGTGGTCATCATGCGCGCACTTTTCGGCTCGGGGAACGAGGAACCGATGCGGATGCAGACGGTCTCGATGCCGAAGCGGTCGTAGTAGTAGCGCGACAGGGCTTCGCCGAAGCACTTGCTCAGCCCGTAGAAACCGTCCGGGCGCAGCGGCATGTCGGCATCGATCACCTCGGTATTCTTGTAAAAGCCGGTGGCGTGGTTCGAGCTGGCGTAGACCACGCGCTTGACGCCGGCCTTGTGCACCGCTTCGTACAGGTTGTACAGGCCCAGGATGTTGGCCTGCATGATCGGCTCGAAGCGGTCTTCGACCGAAATGCCGCCGAAATGCAGCACCGCATCGACGCCTTCGAGCAGTGCCAGCATGGCCGCGTTGTCGGCCAGGTCGCAACACATGATCTCTTCGCCCTCGGCGGCATCGCCGAGGCCGCCGAGGTCGCTCAGGCGCACGATCTCGGCCCAGGGTTTGATGCGTTCGCGTAAGACTTTGCCCAGGCCGCCGGCGGCGCCGGTCAGCAAGAGTCGGTGGAAGGGTTTCGTGGTGGCGGCGTCGGTCATGGTGTCGGAAAAAGAAGAAAGTAGGGGGGCGGAAACCGGTTCTTGTAAAACGTTTAACCGGAGTATATATTAAACGTTTCCAGCGTCAATAGTTTCAGGGGGAGGGACAGTACTGATGAGTATGAGGCAACAATCTGTGCGATCATCCCCTCTTTTCCGGCTCCCCCTTCGTCAAACGCGTCACAGGCCACAATGAAAATCAAGGCACCCACCATCCGCGATGTCGCGACCGCCGCCGGCGTCTCCACCGCGACGGTCTCGAAATACGTGAACAACGCCCAGCGTTTTTCCCCGGCGGTCGAGGCCACCATCAAGGCGGTGATCGAGGAACTGGGCTACCGCTCGAATCCCCTGGCGCAGTCGATGATCACCGGCCGCACGAATACCGTCGGCCTGTCGGTGCTCGACGTCAGCAACCCGCACTTCACCAGCATCGTCAAGGGGGCCAACCGGGTCGCGCTGGAGCACGGCTATACGCTGCTGCTGGTCGATATCGACGAAAACCCGAGCCGCGAGCGCTTGCTGCTCGAGGCGCTCAGCCGCCGCGTGGATGGCTTGCTGGTGTACTCGCGCCTGGCCGAGGAAGAGATGGCGTGGATGGCCAGGCTCGACAAGCCGCTGGTGTTTTTCGGGCGCCTCGCGCACATGGAACTGCCGACCGTCACGAGCGACGACCGGCGCGGCGGCTACATGATGGCGCAGCACCTGGTGGCGATGGGGCACAAGCGGATCGCGTATCTGAGTTTCCCGAAATCGCACCGCGACCAGGACCGCATGGGAGGCGTGCGCAGCTGCCTGGAGGCGCACGGCCTGCCGCTGCAGGTCTTCGGCGGCGCGGCGCCGACCGCGCCCGAAGGCGAGCGGATGAGTTCGTCGGTCATGCTGGGCGCGGAGCGCCCGGACGCGATCGTCTGCTACAACGACCTGATGGCGCTCGGCTTCATGAAAGCCACGCAAGCCCTCGGCTTCCGGGTGCCGGAAGACATTTCCGTCGCCGGTTTCGACAACATCCAGTTCGGCCGCTATGCCTCCCCGGCGCTGACGACGGTCGACCTGCGCAGCGAAGAGATGGGCGTGGTCGGCATGAACACCTTGCTCGCTACCATCGGCGACGAGGCGAATATCGACCTGACCCTGCTCGAGCCGCAACTGATCCTGCGCTCGTCGATCATGAGGCGCTCTTCCGCCGGCAACTGAACGCCGTCCCCCAGTCGCCGGGCAGCTCCTGCTTTTTGCGCGAAAGACGAAACCGTTTTCCTGCCTGCCGTCAGCATACCCTCACCGGATGACGGCCGGCCTGGCGGCGTGGCGCCTGTACAGGGCTCAGCCGCAACAACCTCGTTTCCTCCGTAGTTAGAAAAACGTTTTCCCACAACCATATCTTCGTGTATATTTGCTCAGAATTCACCAACTGAGCACTTTCACACGGCGCGAGCCTGCACGGGGATTGGAATGAAACGCAACTGGATCGCCCGCCCGGCCGCCGCCATGCTGGTCGCGCTGCTGGCCAACGTGGCGCAGGCCGCCGACGGCGGCAGCATTCCCGCGCGGATCGAGGCGCTGCTGGGCCAGATGACGCTCGACGAAAAGGTCGGCCAGCTGCACCAGTTGTCGGACAAGGAATTCCTCACCGGTCCGCAGATCCCTGCGCGGCGCAACCTGCACCAGGACATCCGCAGCGGCAAGGTGGGCTCGATGCTCAACGTCAAAGGCGCGCTCGATACCCGCGCGGTGCAGGCGCTGGCCATGCAGTCGCGCCTGAAGATTCCACTCCTGTTCGGCCTGGACGTCATCCATGGCTACCAGACCGTGTTCCCGGTGCCGCTGGGCGAAGCGGCGTCCTGGGACCTGGAGGCCATCGAGCAATCGGCGCGCATCGCCGCACGCGAAGCATCAAGCTCGGGCATCCACTGGACCTTCGCACCGATGGTCGATATCGGCCGCGATCCGCGCTGGGGCAGGGTGATGGAAGGCGCCGGCAAAGACACTTTTCTAGCGAGCCGGATCGCCGCAGCGCGCGTGCGCGGCTTCCAGGGCGCAAAACTGGGCGGCACCGGCTCCGTGATGGCCACCGCCAAGCACTTCGCCGCCTACGGCGCGGCGATTGCCGGGCGCGACTACAACGCGGTCGACATGAGCGGCAAATCGATGCGCGCTGACGGCAGCATCACGCTGTCGTTCACGCTGGTCAATACCGGCCCGGTGGCCGGCGCCGAGGTCGTGCAGCTCTACCTGCGCGACCCGGTCGCCTCGATCGTGCGTCCGCTGCAGGAGCTCAAGGGCTTCCAGAAGCTGACGCTGCAGCCGGGCCAGCAGCAGCGGGTGAATTTCACGATCGGCCGCGACAGCCTGGCCTTCTTCAACCGCAAGCTCGAATGGACGGCCGAACCGGGCCAGTTCCAGCTGATGGTAAGCGCGGCCTCGAACGATATCCGCCTGCGCGAGACGATCGAACTCATCGACTGATCCTGATTTCTTTTCCTGAAGCGAGTCCTGCATGAAGATTTCCAAACACCTCCTTTGCTCCCTCGGCCTGCTGCTGGCCGCCGGCTCGCCGCAGGCGGCCGAACCGATGAACGACGTGATCGCCAAGGATTTTGCCGCTGCCACGCGCCAGTACAGTGTGTTGCTCGACAAGATCGCCGGCAAGCCGGGCTTCCCCCGCACCCTGGAAAAAGGCGAAGTCAAACTGGTGAGTACGCGCGACTGGACCAGCGGTTTCTTCCCGGGCTCGCTCTGGTACCTGGCCGAAGCCACCGGCGACGCCAGATGGCGCACGCAAGCTATCCGCTACACCGAGGCCACCGCGTCCGCGAAATTCGACAAGTCGACCCATGACGTCGGCTTCATCCTGAACTCCGGATACGGCAATGGCCTGCGCCTGGGTGCCGGCGGCGCCGCTTACCGCGATGCGCTGCTGGCGGGAGCGACGACGCTGGCGACCCGCTTCAACCCGAAAGTGGGCAGCATCCAGTCGTGGAATCTGCGCCCGAACCAGAACTGGCAGTTCCCGGTCATCGTCGACAACATGATGAACCTGGAGCTGTTGATGTGGGCTTCGCGCGCATCCGGCGACCCGTATTACCGCGAGGTCGCCATCGCCCACGCCGACACTACCTTGCGCAACCATTACCGCCCGGACGGCTCGAGCTGGCACGTGGTCGACTACGACCCGCTCGATGGCAAGGTGCGCGCCCGCGTGACGCACCAGGGCAATGCCGACGGCTCGGCATGGGCGCGCGGCCAGGCCTGGGGCCTGTACGGGTTCACCATGATGTACCGCGAAACCAGGAAGCCCGAATACCTGCAGCAGGCGAAGGCCATCGCGGCCTTCATGATGCAGCATCCGCGCTTACCAAGCGACAAGGTGCCGTACTGGGACTTCGATGACCCGGCCATCCCGAATGCGCCGCGCGACTCGTCCGCCGCCGCCATCATGAGTTCGGCTCTGCTGGAACTGCGCGGCTTTGTCGATCCGGCCCTGGCGCAGCGCTATGGCGCGTTCGCGGAACAGCAATTGCGCAGCCTGTCGTCGCCAGCCTACCTGGCGGGAGCGGGCGAAAACGGCGGCTTCCTGCTCAAGCACGCCACCGGCCACAAGCCGGCCGGCAGCGAAGTCGACGTGCCGCTGAACTATGGCGACTACTACTTCCTGGAAGCGCTGCTGCGCTACAAGGGACTCGCCCGGCCGATGTAATGACGAGCGGGCGAGGGCATACAGCTTTTTGGTAATTCATAATAATCAGGAGACAGACGTGGTACACAACAAAGACAATCCAGGCTGCATCAAGGTCAAGCCGCTCGCGGCCTTGGTGGCCGTCGCCGTGCTGAGCATGGCCAACGGCGCTGGCGCCCAGGAACAGCCTGCCGAGAGCGCCAAGCTCGAAACGGTGATCGTGACGGCGAACAAGCGTGTGGAGAAACTCGAATCGGTACCGATGGCCATTTCGGTCCTGACCGACGCGGAAATCGCGCGCAGCAACATCCGCGAAATCGAAGACGTGGTGGCGCTCACGCCCTCGCTGACCATGGCCTCGGGCACCACCGCGGCCAACAACGCGATCTTCATGCGCGGCATCGGCACGGTCTCGGTCGGCATCGGTGTCGAGTCCGACGTCTCGGTGATCATCGACGACATCCCGATCGCCACCCAGTTCCAGGCCTTCCGCGACCTGGCCGACGTGGCGCGCATCGAAGTGTTGAAAGGTCCGCAGAGCACGCTGTTCGGCAAGTCGGCGGTGGCCGGCGCCATCAATATCGTGACCAGGCCGATCACCGGGCCGATGGTGTATCGCGGCAGTTCCATGCTCACCAACGATGGCGAGTGGCGCCTCGGCCTTTCGGCTGGCGGCATGGTGTCGGACACCTTCGGCATGCGCGTCGCGGCCAACCGCACCCGTATGCCAGGCAATTTCCACAACCTGAAGACCGGCGAAGACGTGAACGGCTCGGGCGGCAGCACCTTCATGGCGAAGCTGTCCTGGCGCCCGACGAGTTCGCTCGACGTCGACCTGATGCCAAGCTATAACAAGCAGGACAACACGCGCGGGGTCACCGCCGTCAACGCCTTTTATCGCAATACCGGCTCGGCCGCGGCCGGCACGCTGGTGTCCACGCCCGCCGATGTGTCGACTGCCTACCTGAACGGCAATCCGCTGCTGCCGGCTTCCGCCACCCTGGCCGGAATCAATCCGCACGACCCGGGCAACCGCAATGTGCGCCGCGACTTCCCGACCGGGCTGTGGTCCAGGACCAGCGGCCTTGGCCTGAAGCTGTCCTACCTGCTTCCGAACGAAGCTACGCTGATGTCGATCTCGTCGTATAGCCGCTACAAGGCCAACGATTCGCGCGACCAGGACTTCGTCGACGTGCCGACCCTGGCGCGGCCGGGCGTTCCCGGCCTCTCCGTCGGCAACAACCAGTTCGGCACCTACGACATTCGCTCGGAAACCCAGGAGTTGCGCCTGGTGTCGCCGGACCGTGGCACGCTGCGCTATGTGGCCGGCCTGTGGTGGGCGCGCAATGAAGTCGACCGCCATTTCATCCGCGGCTTCTGCGTCGCGCCGACTGCCTGTGCCGCCAACTCGCCGTCCAGCCCGACGAATTACTACACCGATATCTACAACGTCAACAAGGCGGTGTTCGGCCAGGCGACCTGGGAATTCCTGCCGACCTGGACCCTGGTTGGCGGCCTGCGCCGCAACGTGGAAGAGTCGGGTTACCACTACAAACGCAGCTTCTACACGGACCAGCTCGACCTCGCCAGCTTCCGCCCGGGCCCGGTCGGCATCGACCAGTTCGCAAGTACCGGCAACAAGGACTATGCGACCACCGGCAAGCTGAGCATCCAGAAACAGGTCACGCGCGACCTGATGGTCTACCTGATGACGGCCACCGGCCACAAGGGCCGCGCCTACGACGTGACCAGCGGCTTGACGGCCGCGGCCTCGGCTCCAGTCGCTCCGGAAACCAGCCGCACCCTGGAACTGGGCGCCAAGGCGAACCTGTTCGACAACCGCATGTCGGTCGCGGCCACGGTGTTCAATACGGAGTTCAAGGGCTACCAGCAAAACGTGTCCTTCGTCCTGCCGAACGATCCGACCATCTATACCCAGTTGAATTCGATTCCGCTGATCCGTACCCGCGGTGTCGAAATCGACACCCATTTCCTGGTGCGCCCCGGCTTCACCCTGAATGCCTCGCTTGCCTACACGCGCCCGACGATCGAGGACTGGAAGAACGGTCCGTGCTGGAACGACACGACCAACGTGGTGGCGCCAGGCAGCAAGCTGGCGGCGAACGGCTCGATCCCGGGCCGCAATGCGAGCTGCTTCCCGATCATCGCGGGATCGACGACGGGCGTCCAGGACCTGACCGGCGGCGTGTTCCCGGGTACGCCGAAACTGAAGGTGAACATCGGCGGCAACAGCGACTTCAAGATTCCCGGCATGACCTGGGGCGGCTTCGTCAACGGCAACGTGCGTTACCAGAGCGAGTACAGCACCAACATCAACAACGATCCGCGTTCGGTGAATTCGGGCTACACGATCGCCGACCTCGGTTTTGGCTTGCGTGCCAGGAACGACCGCTACAGGCTGAGCTTCCGCATCAACAACCTGTTCGACCGTTTCTACATCCCGAACGCGAATGCCAGCGGCCCGTCGTACCGGGCGGGTCCGACGGCAACCTCGCCGAATATCACGGTCGACAGCTGGGTGCCGCCGCGTGATGTGTTCCGCTTCTATACGGTGAAGCTGGACGTGAAGTTCTAAGCATCGTGCAGGCATCGGGCGGCTTCGGCCGCCCGATTTTTATTCAAACGCCATCTCACTGCGGCCCGGCCAGGCTGCGCAACTGGAACCGGTACCGGTCACCAAACAGGAAAGTCTCCGAAAACGTCAGCGCCCGCATGTTCGTCGCCAGCAGGCTGGCCGGCTTCGGCAAGGGGCCGCTGCGCCGCATGGATGCCAGCGCTACCTTCGAGGCATCGGGGTCGCGCGAGCGCTGCACGGCGACGTCCTGCAGTTCGCCATCCTGGTCCACCGTGATGTTCAGCACCACGATCGCCGGCAGCATCGGCGGCAGGCGCCCGCTGAAGGTTTGTTCGCTGTTGCGCCGCATGATGTGCTGCGCCACCTCGGCCTTGTAGGCGTCGAGCGTGCGCGAGGGCGGTGCGACGGGTGCGGCAGTCCTGCCGCCGGGGAGGATGGCGGTGACAAAACTTCTTGCCGTGGAAGCGACGGGCTGGATCGTGCTGCATCCGCCCAGGGCTGCCAGTAGAAGAAGAAAGCTAGCCCGGGTGCGGATGGAAGGTTTCATGTTAGTCGAATAATCGTCGAAGTTCGGCGCCAGGGTCGGAAGCGC
>JAQGLR010000044.1 GCA_028292765.1 Massilia sp.
GTCGGCAACAAAGGCAGCGGCAAGATCAGTGCCGGCACCGTCGACGCCAGTTTCCTGAACGGGCCGACCGCGGCGCCATTCTCGCTGACGTTCAACAGCGGCAGCGGCAGCGGGCAGCTGGACGTGATGCCTCCGAAGCCGGTGACGATGGACGTGGGCGGCGTCAAGACCACGTTCGCGGCCGGCGCGCCTGTGACGTTCAGTGCGGGCGCCAGCTACACCGTGGGCGGCATCAGCATTGCCATGAGTGGTGCGCCGGCCAACGGCGACACGTTCAAGGTCGTCCCCAACACCGACGGCGTGGGCGATACCCGCAACATGGGTTTGCTGGGCAGCCTGCAGACCACCAATATCTTCAACGGCGGCAGCGCCACCTACCAGTCGGCCTACGCCGAGCTGGTCAGCCTGGTCGGCAACAAGACGCGCGAAGTGCAGGTCAACGCCAGCGCCGGAGACGCCCTGCTGAAGCAGGTGCAGGGCGCGGCGAACAACGTGTCGGGCGTGAACCTGGACGAGGAAGCGACCAACCTGCTGAAGTACCAGCAAGCCTACCAGGCGGCCGGCAAGGTCATGCAGATCGCCAACACCCTTTTCGACACGCTGCTGTCGATCGGCCGCTAAGCGGAATCGGAGTAAACATGCGCATCAGCACCAGAAGCATTTACGAGAACGCCACTACCCAGCTCAACACGCTGCAGTCGACCATGGCGCGCACCCAGAACCAGCTGTCGACCAACAAGCGCATGCTGACCGCCGCCGACGACCCGATCGCCTCGGCGCGCGCGCTGGAAGTGACCCAGTCGCAATCGCTCAACACCCAGTACGGGGAAAACCGCTCGAACGCGAACAGCTCGCTGGCGCTGGTCGAAGGCGCCCTGCGCGACAGCGGCGACCTGCTCATGGACGTGCAGACGCTCGTGGTGCAGGCCGGGAACGGCACGCTCTCGAAAGCCGACCGGCTGATGATCGCCACCGAGATCGAGGGCCGCATGCACGACTTGCTGGGCGTGGCGAATACCGCCGACGGCGCGGGCGGCTACCTGTTCTCGGGCTACCGCGGCACCACGATCCCGTTCGTCCAGACCGACAGCGGCGCTACCTACCAGGGCGACCAGGGCCAGCGCAAGCTGCAGGTCGGGGCCTCGCGCTCGATCGCGATCAGCGATTCGGGCAGCGCGATTTTCGAGAACAACCGCACCGGCAACGGCAGCTTCCAGACGGTCATGGCGGACAACAACAAGGGCGCCGCGGTCGCCAGTACCGGTTCGGTGTTGGATGCCACCAAGCTGACCGGCCACAAGTACACGCTGGAATTCAAGGTGAGCGGCACCCCGGCCGTGACCACCTACAGCGTCACCGACGCCACCACCAACACCGCGGTGCTGGCGAACCAGCCCTACGAGAGCGGCAAGCAGATCGCGTTCGACGGCACCTCGTTTGCGATCAAGGGCCAGCCGGCCGACGGCGACAAGTTCGAGGTCAAGCCGAGCCAGAAGGAATCGGTCTTCGCCACCATGACCAAGCTCGTTGCGGCCCTGCGCGCAGCGGGTGACGATGCCGGCGCCGGGGCCGCGCTGGCGAACAAGCTCAGGATCGCCGACGAGGGCCTGAAGTCTTCGCTCGACAACATCCTGACGGTGCGCTCCTCGATCGGCTCGCGCATGAAGGAACTCGACTACCTGGAAAGCTCGGGCTCCGACCTCAACGTCCAGTACGCGGCCACGCTCTCCAAGCTCCAGGACCTCGACATCGTCAAGGCGATCTCGGATTACGCCAGCCAGCAGGGCACCCTGGAAGCGGCGCAGAAATCGTTCAAGACGATGGCGGGGCTGTCGCTGTTCAATTACATCGGGTGACGCGCACAAGCCGGCACGTTCGTCCAGTTGTCAAATCAAAAAGGAATTAGGAAAGACCGCTTCGAGCGGTCTTTTTTTGTCCCTTCCCGGCAACGCTGCCCCCGAATAATCCGACCATCGGTCCGCAGAGCGTTTAGAATGCCCGCCAGTAACATTTTGCGGGAGTCTTCCCCGGACTCGCCTCACCGCGCTTCTCTACAGGACCATCATGAAACACATCCATACCCTGGCGCTCGCCGCCGCCTTCGCGTCCGGCTTCCCGGCCGCCGCTTCCGCTTCCGATTTCGACCGCCTGCAAGCCCTCACGCAAGCCGAGCTGGGAAGCCTCGCCAAGGACTTCACGGCGGTCGCCAGCTACAAGAGCATCGCCCCGGCCGAGCCGCTGGGCATTATCGGCTTCGACATCGGCGCGGCCGTCAGCGCCACCCGCCTGGACAATGCCGCCATCTGGGAAAAGGCCGGATTCGAGCATGCTACCGTCTACATGCCGACCGTGCGCGCCCAGAAGGGCCTGCCCTTCGGTGTCGATATCGGCGCCAGCCTCACCGCCGTGCCTGATTCGGACATCAAACTGATGGGCGCCGAAATCAAGTACGCGCTGGTGCCGGGCGGTATCGCCCTGCCGGCGGTGGCGATCCGCGCCGCGGCGACCCGGCTCTCCGGCGTCGACGAACTCGACCTCGATACCCGCAGCGTCGAGCTGACGGTGTCGAAAGGCTTCCTGATGGTCACGCCCTACGCCGGCATCGGCAAGGTGTGGGGCTCGCTGACCCCGAACGTCGGCAAGCTCAAAAAGGAAACCCCGAACGGCAACAAGGTGTTCGCCGGTGTCAACCTGAACCTGGGCATCGCCAACATGGCGGCGGAAGTCGACCGCACCGCCGGCAACCAGACCGTCAGCGTGAAGCTGGGCTTCCGCCTGTAAGCGCGCGTCAGAGGGAAGATGCAGTACCGGGGCCGCTTCGCTAGCGGCCCTTTTTCATGTGCGCCCAGCATGGGCGCACTCTTGCGGGTGCAAGTCCCGCCGCGAGCTGACCACAGCGAGCGAAGTGAAGCGCAACTGCGGAAGGGTGACCGACCGTGGAGAGGAAGCGCGGAGCGAAACTGCGAGCCGATGAACAAGAATCGGATAGAAGGCGCTGCCAAGCAGGGCGAGCGGGCATGAAACCGCGAAGCTCTTGTGGTCAAGGCGAAGCGGCGTAAATCCGGCGGTTGTGCAGGGAAGGAGTGCGTTCTTACCTGGGGAGATCTCGCCTCGTGCCTGAAAGGGCGACGATGGAAAAAAAATCGGAGCGAGAAGTCAGCAGAGGCCGTAGTAGCCGCATCCCGGGCGAAGGGCCGAACGAGTAGGAGTGTCCAACACCTTGTCGATGAATCGTGTACGGCATCAGATGCCCGCTCAAGCGGGGCGGGTCGCGGTAAGGCGGGGTGAAGCCTCGTCCAAAGCGGCCAGCGATGAAACACGGCTCCCGCGACAGGAACTGGAAGGCACAGGGCGGGACTTGCT
>JAQGLR010000049.1 GCA_028292765.1 Massilia sp.
GAAGCCGGCGGTCTTGCCGGTGCCGGTCTGGGCGCCGGCGAGCAGGTCACCGCCGCCGAGCACGGCGGGAATCGCCTGTGCCTGGATGGGGGTCGGGACGGTGTAGCCTTGTTCGGTAACGGCACGAACGATAGCATCGGACAAGCCGAGGGTAGCAAAGGTCATTGATTTCTTCTGGTAAGGTTTGATTCCGCCGCCGGCGCAAGCGGCGCCAGGATCGGACAGGGTGCGCGACCCAATGACGCACCCTTGTGGAGGCGCCGTCGAGCCGGAAGCGATTATAGTGATTTTGTTGCGCAGTGGAAATGCTGGGTGTTGGCCGCCGCCGTGTGCACTGCGCCACGGCGGGGAATAAAGATCTATTTTACGCGAAAGGAACCATCAGTGGGATCATCTGTGCAAACACCTTCGGGCCGGCGGAAATGATGTCGCCCTTGGTCAGGTACGAGGATTCGCCGTTGAACTCGCCGACGATGCCGCCCGCTTCGGTCACCAGCAGCGAACCGGCGGCGATATCCCAGATCTTCAGGCCTTTTTCGAAGTAGCCGTCGACGCGGCCGGAAGCCACGTTGGCCAGTTCCAGCGCGGCCGAGCCGCTGCTGCGCACGCCATGGCAGCGCGAAGCGACGACTTCATACATGCGCAGGTATTCGGCCAGCGCGCGCGGGTCGGCGCCGTGGCCCGACGCCAGCAGGGCCTTGCCGATGCGGTCGTGGTTCTTGACGCGGATGCGCTTGTCGTTCAGGTAGGCGCCGGCGCCTTTGGTGGCGGTGAAGAGGTCGTTGCGCACCGGATCGTAGACGACGGCCTGGGTGATCACGCCCTTGTGCTGAAGCGCGATCGAGACGCAGTAGTTCGGGTAGCCGTGCAGGAAATTGGTGGTGCCGTCGAGCGGGTCGATAATCCAGACATGCTCGCTGTCGTCGTTCAGGTTGCGCGACGGGCCCGACTCTTCGCCAAGGATGGCGTGGTCAGGGTAAGCTTTCAGCAGCGTCTCGACGATCGCCTGCTCCGACGCCTGGTCGACGTCGGTCACGAAATCGTTATGTTGTTTTTCAGAGACCACGATGCGGTCGAGGTCGAAAGACGCGCGGTTGATGACGGTGGCGGCGCGGCGTGCGGCCTTGATGGCCGTATTGAGCATTGGATGCATGTGATCTTTTCCCTGAAAAAACGCTGACGCCCACTGCGCACGAAGCGCCGCGGACCGTCGGGTATGAGTTGACGAGTTTGAGCTGAATTAAAGAGCAAAGCGGCGCCGAACCCGTTAAAATTCCGGCCCTTGATGCCAGAATTTCAATTGCTCGTCGCCGCGCGATAGCGCTATTTTAAATGAACCCGCCAAATTCCGACACGTCTCTTTTCACCCGCCTGCGCTTCGTGCTCGTCGAAACCAGCCGCGCCGGCAATATCGGTTCAGTGGCGCGCGCCATGAAAACCATGGGTTTCAGCGAGCTGGTGCTGGTCAATCCGCGCGGGCTTGACCCCTTGAACGACCCGGAAGCGGTGGCCTTCGCCAGCGGCGCGCTGGACGTGCTGCACGGTGCGCGCATCGTCGGCACCATGGCCGAGGCGCTCGAAGGCTGCAACTTCGCCGCGGCCGTGTCGGCGCGCCTGCGGGAGTTTTCGCCGCCGGTGTGGACGCCGCGCGCATTTGCGGGCCATGCGGCCGGGCAGGGCGATGTGGCGGCGGCGCTCGTTCTCGGCAACGAGCGGGTCGGGTTGCCGAACGAGATTGTCGAGAAGTGCAACGTCCTGATTAATATTCCGGCCAATCCGGCGTACTCATCGCTGAATTTGTCGCAGGCGGCGCAGGTGCTCGCCTATGAATGCCGGATGGCGGCGATCGGCGACGGTGTCTTGGCGACGCCGGTCGGGTTCCACGGCGATGCGGCCAGCGTGACCCAGATCGAGGGCATGTATGCGCACCTGGAAGCGGCGCTGGTGTCGATCGGCTTCCTGGATGCGGACAATCCGAAGAAGCTGATGCCGCGCCTGAAGCGGCTGTTTTCGAGGACGCAGCTGGAGACGGAAGAGGTAAATATCCTGCGCGGGATTGCGCGACAGATCTTGAAGCGGTAGTCCCGGCATTCCTGTCCCGATGCGGCGGGCCCGCTGCTGCGATTGCACCGGGCGCGCCTTGCTGCGCTATCGCGGCATGCTTTGCAGGCACGCGTCCAGGCTTGCCATGTGCTCCTCGGGGAAGGATGCGGCAAAGCTGACGACGCTGGCTGCAACTGCCCGAAGCCGAGCGCCGCGCCGGCGACGGCCTGGGCGACGCCCTGGTGGGGCAACTCGGCAAGCTCGGGACGCGCAAGGACGAGTCCTGCCAGATCGCGGCGCGCCTCGCCGCCCGGCTCGGCCTGCAGCGGGTCCACGCCGTCGACAACCACACGGGCGACCGCATCGACGTGGCGGATATCAAGGCCTTCCTGCTGCCGCTCTACCGCGTCATGAACAGCCTTGAGAGCATGCGGGTGCATGCCGAGGCCAACGTCGTCCAGCCCATGCGCTCGAAATCCCCCGAAGGCTACCCGCAAATGTGGGTCGCGGGCTGGGAAATCCGCAACCTGCGCATGGTCGCCAACATCCGCGAAACCTTCCGCGAACGCCCGGGCGCGCGCGTCCTCGTCGTTGTCGGCGCCTCGCACAAGCCGTGGTTCGATGACTGGCTCGGTCAACTGCAGGGTCTGGATATCGTGGATGCGGCGCGGGTGCTGAAGCGGAGCGCTAACCGGGCCGGGCAAGTACTCAGGGCGCGAGGGCGATCACCTCGTCGCCCTGCATGGGCCGGCATTCGGCATCGAGCGGCTCCCAGCCCCGGCGCACGACGATGCGTTCCTTGTCATGGCAGAGCTCGACACGCTGCGTCCGGGGCGCCTGGCGCCGCACGAAACCTTCGATCGCGGCCGGCGTGCTCACTTGCAGGGCGAGCGCGTGGATGTCGTCGAGCGGGTGGTCGTCCACGTGCACCAGCGGCACGAACTGGCCGGCAAACATCATCCAGTGCGAGGGCACCCTGAGCGGCCCGGCCTGGTAGCCCCGGGCGCGCAGCCAGGCCTGCGCCTGGCCTCGCGCATGCCCTGGCGCGTTCGCCGGCGAATCGAGCCGGCCCCAGGCGCTGGCCAGCAGTTCGGCCACCCATTGATTGCAGTTCTGGTAGCGCGTGCCGAAGGCATAGGCGTTGGCGCTGTATCTGCCCGCCAGCAGCGCCAGCGCCAGGGGCTTGTCGAGCGCGGCCCTGGCCAGCAGCGCGCTGTCTTCTTCGGGCAGGAACACCAGCGACATGCGGCCGCGCGCCGGCGTCTCGCTCCCCAGCACAAAGCCGGCGGCGCCCTGGTCGAACAGGCGCGGGCGCGATTCGTCGCAGGCGTAGTAGAGCTGGCGCACGGCCCAGGGACCGGCCGGATTGTCCTTGAGCGCGATGCCCGTGTGCGAATACAGGAGGCCGAAACGGCTCAGGTCGAGGCCGGCGCGCGAAACAAGGGCAACCCGGGCGCGGGAGCGCTCGAGCTCCTTCTTGACGACGTCGGCGAAGCGCAGCACGCGGTCCTGGTCGGCGGCGGTCATCTCGACCGGCTTCGCGCAAAAGGCCGGGATGCCGGCCAGGGCGCCGCTGCTCGTGAACAGGGCAAACCAGGCGAGCGCCCCAAGGAGCGAGCGCTTGCGCATCAGATCGTGACTTTGTGCGAGCCCAGTTCGTGGTACCAGGCGTCTTGCAGCGCGAGGAAGAAGGCCTTGTTCGTATCGGCGTGCGCGAATTCGTAGCCGTAGACGCGTTCGTTGACCTGGACCATGTCGCCGGCCGCCACGCGGCGTGCGGCAAGCGCGCGGTTCGGCACGTCGAGATAGAACTCGCGCGCCGCCTTGGCACCGGCAGCGGCGGCGGTCGCGCGCAGGGTCATGCGCGTGGTGTCGGCCTTGGCCGGCGCCTGGGCGATGCCGATCACCTGGTACTGGCCGGCGGCGACGCGGTCGTCGTTGCCCGAGCTGTTGCTGGACGCGCCGATCGAATCGGAAACGCTGCCCGACAAGTTGGACCCTGCGCTGGAGGCGGAGGAAGCGGCCGTGCTGGCGGCCTGGGCCGGCACCGCGCAGACGGCGGAAAACGAGGCGAGCGCCGCCAGGCAAAGCGAGCGGGAGAAGTGCAATGGGCCGAAGGAAATGGTCATGAATGTCTTTCATAGTCGAGCTGGATACCGCTATGGTACAAGTCCGGCGCGTCGCTGAGAAGGCTCGCCGCAATCGAACGGGCCTCCAGCGACACAGCGAACAACAGTCCCGTTCCTTGTCGTACACTATGAAGATAACAACAAGGATGCCCTATATGGAGACGAGTCGCAGATCCTTCCTGAAGGCCGGCACGCTTGCGGCCCTGGTGCTGGCCGCGGGTGGCGGACTGTATCGCGCCGTGCACGCGCCGGCGCCGCAGCCTTTCGTGCTCGACGGCGAAGCGCGCGCCGCGCTCGAGGCCATCGTGCCCGCGATGCTGGCCGGCGCCTTGCCGACGGGCCCTCTGGAGCGCAAACAGGCCGTCGCCGCCGCCATCGCCGGCGTCCACGCGGCCGTCGGTCGCCTGCCGCTGGCCGTGCAAGGGGAAGTGCAGGACCTGTTCGGCCTGCTCGCGCTGGCGCCGGCGCGGCGCCTGCTGACCGGCGTCCAGGGCGGCTGGGCGAACGCGAACGAACGCGAGGTCGCAGGTTTCCTGCAAAGCTGGCGCCTGCACCGCCTGGCCCTGCTGCGCACCGCCTACGGCGCCCTGCACGACCTGACGCTGGGCGCCTGGTATGCGCAGCCGGTCAGCTGGAACGCCATCGGTTATCCCGGCCCGATGCCGGAACTGGCATGATTCCCGATCCGATCCGGGAAGGCCTCGCGCGTGGCTGGAAGATTGTCGATGCCGCGACGCTGGACCAGGACCGCAGGTTCGATGCGGACGTGGTCATCGTCGGCAGCGGCGCCGGCGGCGGCGTCAGCGCCGAAATCCTGGCGCTTGCCGGCCTGGACGTGATCATCGTCGAAGAGGGCGCGCTGCGCTCCTCGACAGATTTCAGGATGAGGGAAAGCGACGCCTATCCGGACCTGTACCAGGAATCGGCCGCGCGCCAGACGCTCGACAAGGGCATCAAGATCCTGCAGGGCCGCACCGTCGGCGGCTCGACGACCGTCAACTGGACATCGAGCTTTCGCACCCCGCCGGCCACGCTCGACCATTGGCGCGACCGTTTCGGACTCGAAGGCTTCGACGCCGCATCGATGGCGCCATGGTTCGCGATGATGGAAGCGCGCCTCTCGATCGGCGAGTGGCAGGCGGCGCCCAACGAAAACAACGACCTCCTCAGGCGCGGGCTCGAGAAACTGGGCATCCCGTCCGGCTTCATCCGCCGCAACGTCAAGGGCTGCTGGAACCTCGGCTATTGCGGCATGGGCTGCCCGACGAATGCCAAGCAGTCGATGCTGGTGACCACCATCCCGTCCGCCCTCGATCACGGCGCCACCCTGGTGACGCGCGCCCGCGCCGAACGCTTCGTGCTCAGTGGCCAGGGTGGCGGGCGCGCCGAGGAATTGCTGTGCATCGGCCTGCACGCCGATGGCGTCTCGCCGAACGGGCGCCGGCTGCGCCTGCGCGCGAAGCATTTCGTGGTGGCCGGCGGCGCCATCAATTCGCCGGCGCTGCTGCTGCGCTCGAATGCGCCCGATCCGCATGCGCTGCTGGGAAAGCGCACCTTCCTGCACCCGACCCTGATCTCGGCCGGCATCTTCCCGCAGCGGGTCGAGGCCTGGGCCGGCGCGCCGCAGACCGTCTATTCCGACCATTTTCTCTCGACCGCGCCGATCGACGGCGCCATCGGCTACAAGCTCGAGGCGCCGCCGCTGCACCCGGTGCTGCTGTCGACCACGCTGGGCGGTTTCGGGGCCGGCCACGCCGAGCTCATGCGCCAGTTCCCGTACATGCAGGGCATGCTGGCGCTGCTGCGCGACGGCTTTCATGAGGAGTCGCCCGGCGGCGAGGTGCGCCTGAAGGATGGCGCCGGGGTGCTCGACTACCCCCTCAACGATTTCCTCCGGGACGGCGCCCGGCGCGCGCTGCTCAGCATGGCCGAGATCCAGTTCGCCGCCGGCGCGGCCAGCGTCCAGCCGGCCCACGAAACGGCGCGCCGCTACACGACATGGACCGAAGCCCGGCGCGAGATCGCCGCGCTGCCTCAGCGCCTGCACATGACCCGCGTCGCCTCGGCCCACGTGATGGGCGGCTGCACGATGGCGGGCAGCGAGCGCCTGGGCGTGGTCGCGCCGGATGGCCGCTACCGGGGCCTGGCCAACCTGTCGGTGCACGACGGTTCGCTGTTCCCGACCTCGATCGGCGCCAACCCGCAACTGTCGATCTACGGCATCGCGGCGCGCCTGGCGAGCGCCCTGGCGCGGGACCTGACCGGCAAGCCGGCGCGGCCTCCCGGCACCACGATGGGGGCAGCGCCATGAGCGCACGCAAAATGCTGCAACGCTTCCTGCTGGTGCAGGCGCTGGCCGGAACCGCCATCGGCTTGGCCAGCTGGCGCTGGTTCGGCGCCGCGCCATGGGCTGCGCTGGCGCTGGGCCTGGGCAGCGTGGTGCTGGTGCGCCTGGCGATCAACATGAACAACTTCGTGGTCAGCGCCTGTTTCGCCAGCCCGACGCCGCCCGAGTTCAGGCTTGGACCGGCTGCCCGCCTGCGCCTGCTCGCCGAGGAATTCAAGTCGAGCATGCTGCATACCTCGTGGTTCATGCCGCGCGCCACGGCCTGCATGCGCGTCCATGACACCCATCAGGTCCCCGTCCTGCTGGTGCACGGCTACGGCTGCAACAGCGGTTACTGGTCCTACCTGATCCCGCGCCTCGACCGCGCCCGCATCAGCCATGCGAGCGTCGACCTCGAACCGGTGCTGGGCGACATCGACGGCTACGTGCCGCTGGTCCAGCAGGCGGTCGAGGAGCTGTGCAGGGAGACCGGGGCCGCCCGGGTCGCGCTCGTCGCCCACAGCATGGGCGGCCTGGTGGTGCGGGCCTGGATGCGCGTGCATGGCAGGGCGCGGGTGGCGCGCGTCGTCACCCTCGGCTCGCCGCACCGCGGCACCGGCATGGCGAAGTTCGGGCGCGGCCCGAACGTGGTCCAGATGCGCTGGAGCCGGGGCGTGGCCAGCGACTGGCTGCAGGAACTCGGGCGCGCGGAAGACCCGGCCACGCGCGCGCTGATCACGTCCATCTACACCCACCACGACAACATCGTGTCGCCGCAGACCTCGAGCCACCTGCCGGGCGCGCGCAACATCGAATTTGGCGGCGTCGGCCACGTGGCGCTGGGCTGCAACGCCGGCGTGCTCGACACGGTGATGGGCGAACTGGCGGCCTTGTCGCCGCGATCGTTGCCCGGAGCCTCGCCCCCGGGCCTGCTGCTGGTGGACGACGACGCCTTCATGCGCGAGCTGCTGGTCGACACCGTGCAGGGGCAGGGCTGGCGCGTGCTCACGGCGGCTTCGGGCGCAGAAGCGCTGGCACTGCTCGCGCGCGAACCGGTTGCGGTGATCGTCAGCGACCACTTCATGCCGGCACTGACCGGCGCCGAGCTGCTGGAGCAGGTGCGCCAGCACTATCCACGCACCTTCCGCATCCTGCTCTCGGGCAGCCAGGGCGACAGCGAGATCGCCGCGGCGCTGGCAAATGGCGCCGCCGACCGTTTCCATGCCAAGCCCTGGAGGAGCGCCGCGCTGCTGGCGGTCCTGCATGAGGCGTTCGGCCTGCAACGGGCCCGCGCGGCGGTTTAGAATGCCTGTTCTATTGTGCGGACCTACAATGGCGGCCTCGCATGAGGCCGCAATGAGCAAGAATCGATGAGCAAAAATCTCAAGGAACTCGAACAGGAAGAGGAAGAGCTGTCGCGCGCCGTGCGCAGCTCGGCCCAGCAGATCTGGCAGGCGGGCCTGGGCGCCTTCGCCAAGGCCCAGCAAGAGGGCGGGCGCGAATTCACGCGCCTGGTGCGCGACGGCAGCGAACTGCAAAAGCGCGCGCGCCAGGTCGAGGATGCGACCGGCACGGTGGCGCGCAAGGCCGAGCGCGCGAGCCGGCGCGGGTCCGCTTCCTGGGGCAAGCTGGAACAGGTGTTCGAAGAGCACGTGGCGCGGGCGCTGGCCGCCATCGGCGTGCCGGCTCCGGGCGAAATGGAAGCCTTGCGCCGCCGCGTCGACGAGCTGGAACGGCTGGTCGCCGGGCTCGCGGGCGAGCGCACCGGTCCCGCCGTGAAGAAGGCGGCCGCGCGCAAGCCCGCCGCAGGAGGCGCCAGGGCGCGCACCAGGCCGGCAAGCGCACCCCCGGACGACGGCCAATAAGCCCCGCCGGCACTGCCGTCGGCACGTGGTTCGATGATATGCTTGCGGGTGACACCAACCATGCCACCTTCCATGCTACAAAAAGCTCCACGCCGCACCCGTGAACGCATCCTCGAGCTCTCGCTCAGGCTGTTCAACGAGTTCGGCGAGCCGAACATCACGACGACCGTCATTGCCGAGGAGATGAATATCTCGCCCGGCAACCTGTACTACCACTTCCGCAACAAGGATGACATCGTCAATTCGATCTTCGTGCAGTTCGAGGCCGAGATCGAGCGCATCCTCACGGTCCCGGCCGGGCGGCGCTCGAACATGGAAGACGTGTGGCTGTATCTGCACCTGATGTTCGAGCTGATCTGGCGCTACCGCTTCTTCTACCGCGACCTGAACGACCTGCTGTCGCGCAACCGCAAGCTCGAGCTGCACTTCAAGGCCATCCTCGCCCACAAGATCAAGGTCGCGCGCCAGCTGTGCGAAGACCTGCGCAGCGAAAATTCGCTGGAAGCGGGCGACCAGCAGATCGGCGCCATGGCCACCAACATGGTGGTGGTGGCCACCTACTGGCTGTCCTACGAATACGTGCGCAACCCGCGCAAGTACAGCGAGCAGCAGGCGATCGCCGACGCGCTCGCGCGCGGCTGCTACCAGGTGTTGTCGATGCTCGGCCCCTATTTGCGCGGCGACACCCGGCTGCTGTTCGAAAAGCTCTCCGAGGAGTACCTCAAGAAGCTTGCCGACGACGGCCGCGAGTCGCCGTAGATTCGCCTCTCATTACCGGAACCTCCATGAAATCGATTGCTGTCTATTGCGGCGCCTCCGATGGCGCCCGTCCCATCTACGCCGAAGCGGCGCGCGCGCTGGCGCGTGCGCTGGTCGACCACAACATCGCGCTCGTCTACGGCGGCGGCAGGGTCGGCCTGATGGGCGTGATCGCCGACGAAGTGCTGCGCCTGGGCGGGGAGGCCACCGGCGTCATCCCGCGCGCCCTGGTCGAGCGCGAAGTCGGCCATGCCGGGCTGACGCGGCTGTTCGTGGTCAAGGACATGCACGAGCGCAAAGCGATGATGGCCGAGCTGTCCGAAGGCTTCATCGCCATGGCGGGCGGGATGGGTACGCTGGAAGAGCTGTTCGAGATGCTCACCTGGGCGCAGTTGGGCATCCATGCCAAGCCGATCGGGCTGCTCAATACGGACGGGTTCTACGACGGGCTGGTCGGCTTCGTGCGCCACCAGCAGGAAGAAGGCTTCGTGCGGCCGGCGCATGCCGGCCTGATGAACGTGGATGCGGATGCGGGGGCGCTGGTGAAGCGTTTGCGCGAGGCGGCGGGTATTCAATAAACCGTCCGCGCGACGTCCACGCCAACACCGTCAACCGGCGATCGCAAGCTCGTCGGGCATGCTCTCGGCAACGGCAGGAGCTGGCTGGGCAAGCGCAGCCAGCCCCGCGATCTGCCGGTCGAACATCGCCTCGATCTCATCGGCCGGCACCGGGCGGCTGAACAGGTAGCCCTGCATCTCGTCGCACTCGTTCTCGCGCAGGAAGGCGCGCTGCTGCTCGGTTTCGACGCCTTCCGCGATCACGCGCAGGTTCAGCTTGTGGCCAAGCGAAATCACCGCCATCGCGATGGCCTGGTCGTCCGGGTTGTCGGCCAGTTCGCTGACAAAACTCTTGTCGATCTTCAGGCGGCTGATCGGGAAGGTCTTGAGCGACGACAGGCTCGAATAGCCCGTGCCGAAATCGTCGATCGACAGCGACACGCCCATCGACTTCAGCTCGCGCATCTTCGCGACCGACTTCTGCAGGTCGCGCATGATCAGGCTTTCGGTCACTTCGAGTTCCAGCAGTTCCGCTGCCAGGCCGCTTTCCTCCAGGGCGCAAGCGACCCGTTCCACCAGCCGCGCTTCCTCGAACTGGCGCGCCGAGACGTTCACCGACATCGTCACCGGCGGCAGGCCGGCGTCGACCCAGGCCTGGGCCTGGCGGCAGGCTTCGCGCACCACCCAGTCGCCGATTTCGACGATCAGGCCGCTTTCCTCGGCCAGGCCGATGAAGCGCTGTGGCG
>JAQGLR010000066.1 GCA_028292765.1 Massilia sp.
TGGTGGGCGAGCGCGGCCAGGGCCTGTCGGGCGGCGAGCGCCAGCGCATCTCGATCGCGCGCGCGCTGCTGATCGACCCGCCGATCCTGATCATGGACGAAGCGACCTCGTCGGTGGATTCGGAAACCGAAAAGGAAATCCAGAAGGCGCTCGACAACCTGGTGCAGGGCCGGACCACGATCGCCATCGCGCACCGCCTGTCGACCCTGCACCGCGCCGACCGCCTGATCGTGCTCGACCGCGGCGTAGTGGTGGAAGAGGGCAGCCATGACGACCTGATGGCGCGCGAAGGCGCTTACCACCGGCTCTACGAAGCGCAGGCGCGCAACGTGGACCAGGATATGGACGAGAAAGAAGACTGATGAGTATTCCATTCCAACTGCGCCGCGACAGCTTCGGCAAACTGGTGTTCACCGGCGAAGATGGCGTCGACGTGCCCGGCGTGATCCCGGTGCGCGCCTTCCCGATCCAGGCGCCCACGCGCGGCATTTCGCTGGTGCGCGACGGCGGCAAGGAAGTCGCCTGGATCGACGACCTGGCCGGCGCCCCCGAGCAGGTTCGCGCGCTCGTGACCGAAGAACTCGAAGGGCGCGAATTCATCCCCGAGATCGAGCACATCCGCGGCGTGTCGAGCTTTGCCACGCCCTGCACCTGGACCGTGAAAACAGACCGTGGCGACACCGAATTCGTGCTCAAGGTCGACGAGGACATCCGCCGGGTGGGCGAGGCGTCGCTGCTCATTTCGGACAACCACGGGATCAACTTCCTGGTGCGCGACATGTTCCGCATCGATAAGCACAGCCGCAAGATCCTCGACCGTTTTCTCTGAGCGGAAACGCTCATCATGAACCGCTCCCTTGCCGTGCTGGTGGTGGAAGACCACCCGACGATCGCGCGCCAGATCGTGGACTTCCTGGACGGCCTGAAATGGCAGACCGACCATGCCGCCAGCGGCGCGCTCGCCATCGAGCTCGCCACGCGCGACGCCTTCGAAGACAAGGCACGCGGCTTCCATTGTGGCGCGGACGATTACCTGACGAAACCGTTCGACCTGCGCGAGCTCGCCTTGCGTTGCGAAGCGCTGGCCCGACGCGCTGTGGGGCGCCAACCCGCCGGACAGCGACGCCCTCAAATCGCACATTTATGCGCTGCGCAAGCAGCTCGAACTGGCGAGCGGGCTGAACCTGATCGTGACCATTCCCCAGCTCGGCTATCGGCTGGAACTGCGGCCGGAACTGCCCCCGGCGGAACATGTTCAGGTCGATCCGGCATGGCCTGTTCGCCGCGCTGGCCGGATTCACGGTGCTCATCTGCGTTTGCCATGCGGGGCTCGCGCTGGTCATTTCGTATGTGACCGAAGACATGCTGGTCGAGCGGCTGCTGGAACGGGAGGCGGCCGCCATGACGGCCCATTTTCGCCGGCACGGCGAATCCGGGAAGCCCGGCAGCGACTTGATCCGTGCCTACCGGTGCTGGCGCATGAAGTGCGCAGCCTGAAGCCCGGCGACGAAAAGGGCTTCAGCGCCCGCGGGCGCCGCGACGAAATCGGCTACCTGGCGGAGAAGCTCGGCGCCACGATCGCCGAACTGCAGTCGGCACTCGCGCGCGAGTTCTTCCGCAAGCACAGCCGTTAGTACCTCGACCGAGGCCAGGCGTCGCGCGATAGTTCCCTCAATGTCTGCCGCAGTTGGCCTGCGCCAGCGGCAGGCCTGCTTGCCTGTTCCGGCTGGCCCGGGGCGATTGCACAGCCCCGCGCCCTGGCCTATGCTGGCCATTGAAACCAATCCAGCGGGAGACAATCATGATGTTGCAGGGTGGGTGTTACTGCGGCGCGGTACGCTATGTCGTCGACGGCGAGGTCTTCCATAGTACGCTGTGCCATTGCCGCGACTGCCGCCGCATCGCCGGCGCCCCGGCCGTGGCCTGGTTCAGTGCACGCACGGTCGAGATGCGTTTTTCCCAGGGCAATCCCGCCACCTTCCGCTCGAGCGCGCACGTGCTGCGCGGCTTTTGCGCGACCTGCGGCACGACATTGACCTTCCAGGACGACCGCTATCCCGAAGAAATCGACATCGCGACCGCGAGCCTCGACGATCCGGAAAGCATGCCGCCGCAAGACCATATTTTCGTGCAGGACCGGCTCGGCTGGATGCGCATGGCCGATGGGCTGCCCGAGTACTCGCGCATGCGGGGCGAGCAGGACCGGGCGGCGCCGGGCATTGCCGACGCGATCTGACCGATTTGAGCCCATGATCGAACTCGACCACGTGATCGTCCCGGCCCGCGACCGGGTGGCAGCAGCCCGCCAGTTGGCAAGCCTGCTCGGTGTGCCCTGGGAGCCGACGGCGCTGGGCGTCTTTGCGCCGGTCTATATCAACGAAGGCCTCACCCTGGAATTCATCACCACCGATGAAGCCTTTCCCATCGAACATTTCTGCTTTCGCGTGAGCGAAGCGGATTTCGACGCCATCCTGGGCCGGCTGGAGGCGGCCGGCATTGGCTGGCGCAGCACGGTGCGCGGCCCGAACGACCGCCAGGTCGGCACCACCGCCGGCGGACGCAATGTCTATTGGGACGAGCCGGACGGCCACCGCTGGGAAATCCTGACGGTCAGCTACGCGCGCCGATCAGGCTGAAAGTTGTTGTAGCGCAATTCATTTCTTGGTGACATACTCTTGGTGTGGACTAAAAATTAACTGTAGCGCAAGGGATGGCGACTGCGGATTACATCAACCTGAAGAGAGCGAGCAATGACGTTTACGGAATCGATTTCTACCTGTTTCAGCAAGTACGCCACGTTCGACGGCACGGCCAGCCGCTCCGAGTACTGGTGGTTCGTCCTGTTCCTGTTCGTCACCGGGGCGGTACTGTCGATCGTCAGCGAGCCCTTGGGCATCGTGTTCAACCTCGCCACCGTCATCCCGTCCATCGCCGCCGCCTGCCGCCGCCTGCATGAGACCGATCGCAGCGGCTGGTGGCAATTGCTGTTTTTGGTGCCGTTCATCGGCTGGATCGTGCTGATCGTCTTCCTCGCCCAGGAGTCCCGGCCGAACCGGTACGACGCGCCGCTGGCAGTCGTCGCCTAGTCGTCCCCCGACTGATCGGCAGCCCGGCCCAGGCCGGACTGCCAGCCGTGCTCTCCGCCATCCCCATGCCCAAGTAAAATGGGATTTACACAGGCAAAGGGGAATGACATGCAACGAACCGCATTGGTGGCAGGCGTTACCGGTATCGGCGGCAATCACGTCGCGCGCGAACTGTTGGCCAATGGCTGGAATGTCGTCGGCCTGTCGCGCCGCGCGCCGCAGGATTTGCCGGGCGTGCGCCACGTCGCCGCCGATCTCCTTGATCCCGCCGCGCTGGACATTGCCCTCGCCGATATTGCGCCGACCCACGTCTTCATCACCACCTGGATGCGCCAGGACACGGAGCAGGAAAACATCCGCGTCAACGCCGCGCTGGTGCGCAACCTGCTGGACGCGCTGTCGCCGCAAAAGAGCGTGCGCCACGTCGCCCTGGTCACCGGCCTGAAGCACTACCTGGGCCCGTTCGAGGCCTATGCCAGCTCGGGCACGCTGCCGGACACGCCGCTGCGCGAGAGCCAGCCGCGCCTGCCGCTCGATAATTTCTACTATGCCCAAGAGGACGAGGTCTATATCGCCGCCGAGCGCGATCGCTTTACCTGGACGGTTCACCGTCCGCACACGGTGATCGGCATGGCGGTCGGCAACGCCATGAACCTCGGGACCACGCTCGCGGTGTATGCGTCGATCTGCAAGGAGACTGGGCGCCCGTTCCAGTTCCCCGGCTCGGGCGCGCAAT
>JAQGLR010000067.1 GCA_028292765.1 Massilia sp.
GTCGGTGATCTCGACCTTGTGGTGCAGCTCGTATTTCTCCTGCAGGCCGCGCAGGATGGCGATCGTCGCCTCCACGCTCGGCTCGTCGACGATGATCTTCTGGAAGCGGCGCTCGAGCGCGGCGTCCTTCTCGACGTACTTGCGGTATTCGTCGAGCGTGGTGGCGCCGACGCAGTGCAGCTCGCCGCGCGCCAGGGCGGGCTTGAGCATGTTCCCGGCGTCCATCGCCCCTTCGGCCTTGCCGGCGCCGACCATGGTGTGGATCTCGTCGATGAAGACGATGGTCTGGCCTTCATCCTGGGCCAGTTCCTTCAATACGCTTTTCAGCCTTTCCTCGAATTCGCCGCGGTACTTGGCGCCGGCCAGCAGCGCCGCCATGTCGAGCGAGAGCACGCGCTTGCCCTTCAGCGAATCGGGCACTTCGCCGTTGACGATGCGCTGCGCCAGGCCCTCGACGATGGCGGTCTTGCCGACGCCCGGCTCGCCGATCAGCACCGGGTTGTTCTTGGTGCGGCGCTGCAGCACCTGGATCGCGCGGCGGATTTCGTCGTCGCGGCCGATCACGGGGTCGAGCTTGCCCATGCGGGCGCGCTCGGTCAGGTCGAGGGTGTATTTTTTCAGGGATTCCCTCTGGCCCTCGGCGTCCTGCGAATTCACGTTCTCGCCGCCGCGCACGGCCGAAATCGCCGATTCGAGCGATTTGCGCGCCAGGCCGTGTTCACGCGCCAGGCGGCCGGCGTCGGACTTGTCATCGGTAAGCGCCAGCAGGATCATCTCGGACGAGAGGAACTGGTCGCCGCGCTTCTGCGATTCGCGGTCGGCGAGATTGAGCAAGGCCACGAGCTCGCGCCCGACCTGGGTCTCGCCACCGGTGCCGGACACCTTCGGCAGGCGTTCCAGCGCATTTTTCAATGCATTCGCCAGCGCGCCGACATTCACGCCGGCGCGCTGCAGCAGCGAGCGGGCGCCGCCGTCGTCCTGATTCAACAGGGCGACGAGCAGGTGCACCGGTTCGATGTACTGGTTGTCGTTGCCGACCGCCAGGCTCTGGGCATCGGCCAGCGCTTCCTGGAGCTTGGTCGTCAATTTGTCTTGCCGCATTTTGTGCTCCCTAGTGAGTGTTCATGACTAGGAAACAAAATTGGGATGGCCCGGCGCATTTCAAGATGCGCCCGCGCCGCGGTAAGCTTTATCCTACGCCGGCGCCCGTCCCTGCCGGATAGCCCCAGCGTCTCTTTTCACGCGTGGTCCGCTAAGGCGGCTGGGCCGGTGGCCTGCTGCCCTGTGCCCAGGTCGCGCACGTTTTTCTGGACGGCCACCACCGCGAACAGGCTCAGCACGAAAGACATCGCATAAAAGCCTTTTTCGCTGGGCGCCAGCGCCGCGTTCCACAAGCCGACCGTCAGCAACAGGATCACGGCGCACAAGGACACCCAGCACAGCGCGAAATACAGGCCGGTGACCGTAATGCCCTCGCTGCGGTCGCGCACCGATTTTTGCAGGGAGATGGCGGCGAACAGCCCGTACAGCAGCAGGGTCAGGTAATAGCCTTTTTCGTTGAGCTGCATCTGGGCGTTCCACAAGCCCCACAGGAAAGCGAACGCGCCGATGAGCAGCGCACCCCAGGATGCGCCAACGAAGGCGGCGGTCGGGCGTTGAACAGTTGTCACGAATTGCTCCAAGAAGTTGTCCAGCGGAAAAATTACCACTAGTCACGCGACTGGAGCTTGCGAATCGGCAGAGCTTGCCTTGCACACTTCACATAAGACACCCGGTTCAAGGCGACCCCATTTTCCCCGCCTTGGCTGACATCGCAGCCTTTTCGTAGTATTTGACTTTCTCCGGCGTCGTATTCTGCCCAAATGCACCTTCGAACATGAGCCGCTCTGTCAGTACCCACCCGGCGTAATCCTGTCCAGTCTTCGACGTGTACATCACAGAAGACCATTCACCTTTTTGACCATACTCCGCATAAGCGACCAGCTTATCGCCGGGTACCACGAACACATTCTTGTCCAGGCATTTCTTGTCCGGCCCCGTGTGAATATAGAGCCGCCCCGTTCCGGCTACTTTGTAGGAGTAACGTTCATCCAGATGAATTCGGTCGGCTGGCTCGCTGGTGCAGATCGAGCCAGCTGCTTGCGCCACATTGCAAACGGCAAGTACGAAGGTCAACATGCTGAGTGTTTTATACATGGGTTTCCAATGGTGAGGTATCACAAGTCCGTTCGGATGGGCAGCGCATGAAGCATATGAAGGCAATTATATGCTGCACTTCGGCAACTTTCTTTTGAGGATAGCCACACGCTTTGAAACGCTTCATTTGGCAAGGCGCCTGCGAGGGCGCGTCGCGAACGCGTGTCCGAGTCAGGAGATGTGGCATTTTCACCTCACTGGAGGTAGATGAGCGCCACGCTCGTTATACTGTCGCCCGGGTCACCTCGCCGCGCGCCCGGCACTCTCCCGCCGAGACCAAGGGCAATGGCCGGGATCCACACCCCGAATAAACCACGACGAAAAGAACACAATGCACGGTGAACCAATTTCCCAGAAGCTCCGCTCGCTGGTCCGCTCCCTGCCACGCAGCGGCATCACGCTCAGCGAACTGATTCACCAGGTCGGCAACGACGGCCTGCTGATCCTGACCGCCCTGCTGACGCTCGTGTTCCTGATCCCGGTGTCGATTCCCGGCGTGAGCACGGTGTTCGGCGCCGCCATCCTGCTCATCGGCATGAGCCGCCTGTTCGGGCGCGAGCTGTGGATTCCATCCCGGATCAAGAACCGGATCATCGGCACCAAGAAGCTGCGCCCGCTGTTGCGCAAGGCATTGCCCTGGCTGCAAAAGATCGAACGCGTGAGCCGCCCGAACCGTATCCAGTGGCTGGTGGCGAACGGGCCGATCCAGCACCTGAACAATGCGTCGCTGATCCTGGGCGCCGTACTGCTGATGATGCCGTTCGGCCTGATCCCCTTCAGCAATACCTTCCCGGCCGTGGCGCTGCTCTTCTTCGCCATCGGGCTGCTGCAGCGCGACGGCGTGTGCGTGCTGCTGGGCCACATCAGCAACATCGCTACCATCGTCTACTTCGGTTTGCTCATCGGTGGCGGCGGGCTGGCGGCGCGCGAAGTGTTTGGTCGCCTGACGACCTGAGGCGCTCCCGGGCGCCCTCAGCCCCGCAAGGCGCGCCAGGTGGCAAAGCCCGCAATGCACAGCAGGAGCGAGCCGACCAGGTGCAGCAGCGTATGAAGGAGCGCCCAGCCGTAGTCGCCGCGCTGCAGCAGCGCCACCGATTCTCCGGAAAAGCTGGAAAAGGTGGTCAAGCCACCGAGGAAACCGGTGACGACGAACAGGCGCCACTCCGGCGACAGATGCGGATGGTTCGAGAAAAAGCCGAGCGCAATCCCGATCAGGTAGCCGCCGATGAGGTTGGCCGCGAGCGTGCCGGCCTGCACATGGGCGTGCGCGCTCGACAGCCACAAACCCAGTCCCCAGCGCAGCCATGCGCCAATTGCCGCGCCGGCACCCACCGCCCCGACAGCCAGCCAGCTCAGGTTGCCGCCCACTTGGCCTTGGCGCTGTCGTCGGAGAGGCGGGCGTCGACCCAGCGCGCGCCTTCCGGGGTCTGTTCCTTCTTCCAGAACGGGGCGTCCGTTTTCAGGTAGTCGATGATGAATTCGCAGGCGGCGAAGGCTTCGCCGCGGTGCGCCGCGCTGCAGGCAACCAGCACGATCTGCTCCATCGGCGCCATCGGGCCGACCCGGTGGATCACCAGCGCGTCGTACAGCGGCCAGCGCGCCCTCGCCTGCTCGATAATGTCTTCCAGCGCGCGCTCGGTCATGCCGGGGTAATGCTCGAGTTCCAGCGTCGAGACGGCGGCGCCCTCGTTCATGTCGCGTACGGTGCCGACGAAACTGACGACCGCGCCGACGCGCGGGTCGCCCTCGCGCAGGCGCGCCAGTTCCTGGCCGAGGTCGAAGTCCCCGGTTTGCACCCTGGCCGCGCTCATTTGCCGCCCATGCGCATCACGAGCTGCTCGACACGCAGCGCGGTACGCTCATCCAGCAGCGCCGGCAGCGCACACACGGCATGCAGCGCATCGTGGCGCTCGCCCGCGCCGTGTGGTTTTGCGCCGGCCTTCAGGGTCGACTGCAAGGCTTCCACCTGGAGCTTGAGGCGGTCGCGCGCGAATTCGGCGCCGCTGTCGATGCCGGCAGCCACTTCCTGGCGCAGCAGTTCGTTCAGCAAGGTGGCGCGATTCGCCTCCAGCAGGCGCGCGTAAGCGGCGCGGTCACCGACCAGGGCGTTCAGGGCGGCCTCGAAGCGGGCGTCGAGCACCGGGTCGTACTCGGGCCCGGCCGGCGGCAGCGCGGCCCGGCGCTTGCGCCAGTCGTCGCTCGACACCGCCTGATCGGGGTCGGCAATTGCGGCTTCGAGTTGCTGGCAGGCGCGCAGCTTGTCGCGCAAGGCGCCGGCCAGCGCCGTCCCGGCGGCGCGCCGCGCGAGGTCGGCGTGGTGCTGCACCCTGGCGACGGCCTCGTGGTAGCGCTTTTCGACGCGGGCTTCATGGGCGCGCGGCACCGGGCCGATCGCGTGCCATTCGGCCGCGGCCTCGCGCAGCAGCTTGCCGGCGGTGGCCGGCGTTGCCTCGGGCGCGGCCGCTTCGAGCCGGGCGCTGATCGCTTCCTTGACCGTTTCGTGGGCGCGCCGTTCGATGTCGGCAGCGTGTGCGCTGTCCTTGCGCCGGGTAAACAGGTTGTCGCATTCGGTGCGGAAGCGCGTCCACAGCGCCTGCTCGGCCTTGCGTTCGAGGGGCAGCGCGCGCGCATGCTCCTGCCAGCGCGCCTGGATGTCGCGCAGGCGGTCGATGGCGTGGCGGTCGTGCGGGTCGAGCGCGG
>JAQGLR010000096.1 GCA_028292765.1 Massilia sp.
GCCTCGGGGCGGAAGCTGCGCAGCACTTCTTCCTTCCCGATCGGCAGGCGCTCGGCATAGCGCGAGCCGTTGTAGATCTTCGGGTAGAGCTGCTTGCCGATCCGGTCGCCGGCCCCTTTGCCCAGCCGCAGTTCCTCGAGCACGATGCCGCGTTCCTTTTCGACCGTCGCCTCGTCGAAGGTGATGCCCTGGGCCCAGTCTTCCAGCACCTGGAAGGCCTTGTCGAGGTGTTCGCGCTTGTCGAGGGGGATCGGCAGGATGTAGACGGTTTCGTCGAACGAGGTATAGGCATTCAGGTCGGCGCCGAACTTGACGCCGATCGACTGCAGGTAGTCGACCAGTTCCTGCTTCTTGAAATTGGTGCTGCCGTTGAAGGCCATGTGCTCGACAAAATGCGCCAGGCCCTGCTGGTCCTCGTCTTCCTGGATCGAGCCCGCCTTGACCACCAGGCGCAGCTCCAGCCGGCGTTCGGGCCGGGCGTTCTTCTGGATATAGTAAGTCAGGCCATTCGCCAGTTTGCCGACCTTGACCTGGGGGCCGACCGGGATCGGCGCGTCCAGCTTGAGCGCGGCGCTGGCGACGAAGGCTTGGGCGAGGAGGGCGACGGCAAGGAGAAGCTTGCGAACAAAACGGGTGAACATCGGGGATCCGGTGAAGTGGCGTCGAGCAAGCATTGTAATGGCCGCCGGATGCCCTGTGCGTTTCGATACCTCGACACCTCAAACCGCAATGCGCCCGGCCCGCAGCAGGGTTTCCATCTCGCGCGCCGGCAGCGGCTGGCTGTACAGGTAGCCCTGCAGCACTTCGCAGCCGATCCGGCCCAGGAAGTCGCGCTGCGCCAGCGTCTCGACCCCTTCGGCCACCACGCGCAGCGAGAGCCCGTCGGCCAGGGCAATCGTGGCCTGGGCGATCGCCGCGCTGCGCGGGTCGGTCGTGATGTTGCGGACAAAAGCCTGGTCGATCTTCAGCTTGTCGAGCGAGAAGCGCGACAGGTAGCCGAGCGACGAGTAGCCGGTGCCGAAGTCGTCCAGCGAGAGCGACACGCCCATCGCGCGCAGCTCGGCCAGCTGGGCTTCGGCGGCGGTGGTGTCGCCCAGCATGACGCTCTCGGTCAGCTCCACTTCCAGGTAGCGCCCCTCGAGGCCGGACTCGATCAAGGCCGCGCGCACCACGGCCGGGACGGTGCCGGCCTTGAACTGGTGCGCCGATACGTTGACGGCCACCGGGATGCGCGCCAGGCCGGCGTCCTGCCAGGCCTTGTTCTGCAGGCAGGCCTGGCGGATCACCCAGTCGCCGATCGGCAGGATCAGGCCCGTGTCTTCCGCCAGCGGGATGAAGTCGGCCGGCGAGATCCGGCCCAGTTCCGGGCTGTACCAGCGCAGCAGCGCTTCCATGCCGAGCACGCGGCCATCGGCGCGCGCCACCTGCGGCTGGAAATGCAAGGCCAGCTCGGCGCGCCCGATCGCCCGGCGCAGGCGCGTTTCCAGCGCCAGCCAGCGCAGCGCCTGGTCGTTCATCTCGCCCTTGAAGAAGCGGAACCCGTTGCGGCCGGCGTCCTTCTGGTGCGCCAGCGCGGCGTCGGCAGCCTTGAGCAGGTCGCCCGGCACGTCGCCGTCGCGCGGGAAGATGCTGATGCCGATGCTGGCGGTGACGACCACGTCGTGACCGCGCACCGAGACGGGCTGGGCGACGGCGTCGATCAGGCCGCGCGCGACCAGGATGATGGCCTCGGTGTCCTCGCACTCGGTGAGCAGCACGAACTCGTCGCCCGACAGGCGCGCGACGGTGTCGGCCGGGCCGGCCACTTCGCTGGCGCGGCGCGCCACTTCGCGCAGCAGCGCATCGCCGGCGGCGTGGCCGAGGCTGTCGTTGATGCGCGAGAGGCGGTCGACGTTCACCAGCAGCAGCGCCAGCTGGGTGCCGTCGCGGCGCGCCGCGGCGATCGATTGCTGCAGCCGGTCGTGGAACAGCGAGCGGTTCGGCAGCAGCGTGAGGGCGTCGTGGTTCGAGAGGAAGTCGAGCTGGTTGTGGGCGGCCTTCAGTGCCGACAGGTCGGTCGAGACCGAGACATAGGCGGTGATTTTGCCGGCGTCGTCGTGCACGGCGCTGATGCTCATGCGCTCCGGATAGACCTCGCCGTTCTTGCGGCGGTTCCAGATTTCGCCGCGCCACTGGCCGTGCTGCTCCAGGCCATCCCACATGCGGCGGTAGAACGGGGCATCGTGGCGCGAGGAAGCCAGCAGGCGCGGATTGCGGCCGATGACCTCCCACTCGCGGAAGCCGGTGTTGTGCTCGAACGCCGGATTGACCGCCACGATGTTGGCGCTGGCGTCGGTCATCATGATGCTTTCCTGCGTGCTGTCGAAGACCTGGCGCGCCAGCTCGAGCCGGTGCTCGCTCTCGCGCAGGGCGGCGTCGGCCTGGGCGCGCGCCGTCGCTTCCAGCTGCAACTGGGCGGCATGGCGCTGGACCACGCCGTACAGGTTCAGGTTTTCATAGGCTACGGCAAGCTGCGCGGCCAGCGCCGACGCCCACAGTGCATCTTCCGGACCGAAGGCATGGGCGCCGCCGGGGGGGCCAGATTCGCGCGCGAAGACGATCCAGCCGTGCAGGTGGTGCAGGTCGCGCACCGGCAGGCCGAGGAAGGCGCCGGCGCGCGCCAGGCCGGCGGGCAGGCCGGCAAGCAGCGGGTCGTTTGCGGCCAGCAGCAGCGGCTGGCGCGCATCGAGCAGGGCGCCCGGCAGGGCGCCGGTCAGCCGCGTGGCGACTGCGCAGGGCTTGAAGAGCGCAGCGTCGCAGCCGCTGGCGCCCAGGTGGCGTACGCTGCGTTCGTCGCTGTCGAGCAGGCATAGCGCGACCTGGTCGGCGTCGACGATGCGGCCGGCCGCGCGCAGGAAGGCCTGGGCCAGGCCCTCGACCTTGCGTTCGCCCGCCAGGCGCAGGGACATGTCGCGCAGCGTGGCCAGGCGCGTGTCGGGTTGGGCAACGCTGGGCTGGGCAGCGTCCGGCCGGGCGGCACCGGGTGCATCTTCCTGCGCCGGGCCGCGCGGTGGCGGCAAGGGGAAATCGGTGGCGGGGGCGGTGTCGAAGCCGGCCGCGCCGGCGCGCGGCCCTGCCGCCACCAGGCCCAGCTCGGCGTTGACCGCGTTCATGATGTCTTCGGGGTCGGACGGCTTGCCCAGCACGGTCTGCACTCCGCAGCTGCGCGCCATCGCAATCGTTTCGCGTTCGGCGTACACGGCGGAATAGAAGATGACGCGGGTGGCAGCCAGTTCGCGGCTGGCGCGCAGGCGCTGCACGAACTCGTAGCCGTCCATGGTCGGCATCAGGATGTCGGTGATGATCAGGTCGGGGCGCTCGCCGTGCACCAGCGCGAGGGCGGCCGCGCCGTCTTCGGCTTCGAGCAGGCGATGCTCGGTGAAACCGAGCAGCGCCAGTAAATATGCCCGGTTGCTCGGCCGGTCGTCGACGATGAGGATGGTGGCCATCAGTGTGTCTCCCGGGCTGCGGCGGTCCACTGACAGGACAATATCGGTACCAGCATAGCTACTCCATTAATGTCCCGGCAGCAGCACACCGGAACGTCAGACGGATTCGTCTGAAATCATGATCCAGTCAAATGTCTCGAACACTCACATGTTTCATAGTAAAGCATAATAATTAACAATTGATTGTGAACAAGTGTATTTCGGTTGCGTGTGTGCAACATGATGTTTTCCGGCGTCTGTACGCGGTTTCCGCGTCTCCCGCCCAGGCCGCTCTTCAAGCCGGTTAAAACCTGGTAAATCCTTTAAAATAGCGGATTGCGCACCACGCGTCACCGTTTCGAGGAAATCCGCATGTCTATCTCCAGCACCCAGGAAATCGTTGCCGAATTGCGCGCCGGGCGCATGGTCATTTTGGTCGACGAAGAAGACCGCGAGAACGAGGGCGACCTGGTGCTGGCGGCCGATTTTGTCACGCCCGAAGCGATCAACTTCATGATCCGCCACGCGCGCGGCCTGGTCTGCCTGACGCTCTCGGAAGAGATCTGCGACCGCCTCGCGCTGCCGATGATGACGACCCGTAACGGCACCTCGTTCGGCACGAATTTCACGGTCTCGATCGAAGCGGCCGAGGGCGTGACCACGGGCATTTCGGCGGCGGACCGCGCGCGTACCATCCAGGTGGCCGTGAGCAAGGGCGCGCGGCCCGACGACCTGGTGCAGCCTGGCCACATCTTCCCGCTGCGCGCGGTGAAGGGCGGCGTCCTGATGCGCGCCGGCCATACCGAAGCCGGCTGCGACCTGACCGAAATGGGCGGCCTGACCCCGGCCTCGGTGATCTGCGAGATCATCAACGAAGACGGCACCATGGCGCGCCTGCCGGACCTGATGGAGTTCGCGAAAGAACACAAGCTGAAGATCGGCACCATTGCCGACCTGATCCACTACCGCAGCCAGAACGAAAGCCTGGTCGAGCGCGTTGCCGAGCGCACGCTCTCGACCGCGCATGGCGACTTCCACCTGATCGCCTACCGCGACAAGCCGAGCGGCTGCGCCCACCTGGCGATGGTGCACGGCACGCCCACGCGCGAGAACGAAACCCTGGTGCGCGTGCACCAGCCGGTCTCGATCCTCGACGTGCTGGAACACCGCGCCACCACCCACTCGTGGACGATGGCGTCCGCCATGGCGGCGATCAAGGCGGCCGATAGTGGCGTGCTGGTGCTGCTCAACTGCGGCGAAAGCGCCGAGCAGCTGTTCGCGCAGTTCGCCTCGATCGACGCGCCGGGCGCGCGCCCGAGCGGCCGCGCCGCGACGATGGACCTGCGCACCTATGGCATCGGCGCCCAGATCCTGAAGGAACTGGGCGTGGGCAAGATGAAACTGCTGGCCAATCCGCGCAAGATGCCGTCGATGACGGGTTTCGACCTGGAAGTCACCGGTTACATTCCCAATCCTGTGGCCTGACGCGGTACCATCCACTATTATTAATACGAACACACAAAAAAGAGAGCAGCCATGACCGTAGGAACTTATGAAAGCAACATGACAGGCGAAGACCTGCGCATCGGGATCGTGCAGGCGCGCTTCAACGCCGACGTCGGACATGGCCTGCTGTCGTCCTGCCTGGCCGAACTGAAACACCTGGGCGTGGCTGACGAAGACATCCTGCACGTGACCGTGCCGGGCGCCCTGGAAATCCCGCTGGCGCTGCAAAAGATGGCCGAGACCCAGCAGTTCGACGCGCTGATCGCGCTCGGCGCGGTGATCCGCGGCGAGACCTACCACTTCGAGCTGGTCTCGAACGAATCGGGCGCGGGCATCACCCGCATCGGCCTGGACTACGGCATCCCGATCGCCAACGCCGTGCTCACGACCGAGACCGACGAGCAGGCCGAAGCGCGCATGGCCGAGAAGGGTACCGATGCGGCGCGTGTCGCCGTCGAGATGGCCAATTTGCTGATGGCGCTCGAAGAGCTGCATCCGGAAGAAGACGAGTAACAAGCAAGACGAAGAAGAAAGCTGAACATGAGCGACAACACCACCCACGCTAACCCGAGCAAGAACCGCACCCCGCGCCACCGCGCGCGCGAGTTCGCGCTGCAGGGCCTGTACCAATGGCTGCTGAACAACGAGCCATCGAGCCAGGTGGCGAGCAACATCCGCAGCGCGCACGGCTTCGACAAGGCCGACGGCGAGTATTTTTCGTCGCTGCTGAACGGCACCATCACGACCTCGATCGAACTGCGCGAATCGATCGCTCCGCTGATCGACCGCAGCATCGCCGAGCTGTCGCCGATCGAGCACGGCGTGCTGTTGCTGGGCGCGTACGAGCTGAAGAACAACCCGGAAATCCCGTACCGCGTCGTCATCAACGAGGCGGTCGAGCTGGCCAAGTCCTTCGGCGGCATCGACGGCCACAAGTACGTCAACGGCGTGCTCGACAAGCTGGCCTCGAAGCTGCGCCCGGAAGAAGTCGGAGCGAACGCGCGCCGCTGATATATATAGTGTGTGTGTTGGCGCGAAGCCACCGTTGCCCCAGGCACGGTGGCTTTTTTGTTGGACGAAAAAAAGCCACCGCGAACGGTGGCCATGAGGAGTGTCTGTAAAGTGCAGCCTTACATGTTCGCCGCAAGCGCTTCGTTGTGTTCGGCGACGACCGGTTCTTCGGCCTTCGGTGCGTCCGTGGCGGGCGCCGCTGGGGCGGGGGCAGCCTTGTTGACGACCATCTGCGCCGGCGCAGGGGCCGACGGAGGGGTCCGGGTCGGCACATGCTTGCCGCCGGCGACCTGCTTCAGGCGGCGGTATTCGGCGATGACCTTGGCGCCGTAGCCCGAGTCGTCGTCCATGTCGGCCGCGCCGACATAGGTCTTCAGGCCGCCTTCGACGGAACCGGTGCGCTTGACGTAGTCCTTCAGGATCTGGGCGCCGACGCGGATGTTGGTGACCGGGTCGAGTGCGGCCTTGGCGCCGCCGACGCGTTCGAACTTGTCGTGGTGCACCTTCGCCATGACCTGCATCAGGCCCTTGGCGCCCATCGGGCTCTCCGCAAACGGGTTCAGGCCCGATTCGATCGCCATCACCGCCAGGATCAGGAGCGGGTCGAGTTTCATCTCGTGCGCCGTCGTATAGGCCGTCGAGACCAGCATGTTGGCCGCGTCGCCAGCCACGCGGTAACGCTTGGCAAGCCAGGAAGTAACGTGCTGCTGCTGTTTGCTGCTGGCCACTGGTTTGACCTGGGTGTGGTGCGCCGGGGCCGCCTCGATGGGGGCGGCTTGCGCCACCGCCGGCGTGGTGGCCGCGATGGTGGTGCCGGCGAAGGTGCCGGCCACTTCGGGGGCGCCGGATTCAGGGTGAATCAGTTCGGAGACCTTCTTGGCGGCATCCGGGTTGGTGTAGAGCAGGGCCAGTACTGCCACTGCCGAGAGACCGAACACGGTCAGTGTGTGCTGCATGGTGGTCAACAGGCCACGTGCCGTTTTGCTCACGTGTGACAACGTGACTGGCTGGCTGGCCATGGTGTGGACGAGCCTTGCGCTCGTGCCGAACAAACGATTGATCATCGAAGTCCCCTTTGTCGCGGCGAAAAGGATCCCGTCGCGGCGCTGTGGGCGCTGCGCAGTTACCAATGCCGTGCATCAGAAAAATCGTCAGGGCTTCCAGTGCGGAAGACCAAAACGCCGTCATTGCTTTGCTTCAGCTGGACGCGGTCCCAGTGGGGAGGGTCCAGTGGCTCAACAACTGTCTCGGGGGTTTAGGCAGACGCCTAGTGAAAACACTCCTTAAAATGTCATTTGGGGCCCCGACCCCGTGAAGTTATGAGAACGGCTACAATCTGGTCAAAACCCGGCCGCCTCATCAAGTAGGCAGATTGTAGGAGGTCGTTTATACCAAGTCAACCCTAGCACGAACGCACTTAATTACTTTTGAATCTAACTTTTGTTCAGCGAGCTGAGCAATACCGTGCCAAATCAAATACTTGGCGACGCAATCTGATCAACCGCAAGCAATCGAAAAACACATAAAGTTGATGAAATATTCAGATCTTCGGGATTTCATGTCCCAGTTGCAACTAAATGGTGAGTTGACGCGGGTAACTGTCCCGGTATCGCCGCATCTCGAGATGACCGAAGTGTGCGACCGCACCCTGCGTGCCGGCGGGCCGGCGCTGCTGTTCGAAAACCCTGCCGGGCATACGATTCCCGTGCTCGCCAACCTGTTCGGCACCCCGCAGCGGGTCGCGCTGGGCATGGGCGCGGACAGCGTCAGCGAATTGCGCCGCATCGGCCACGTGCTGGCGCGCCTGAAGGAGCCCGAACCGCCGCGCGGCTTCAGGGACATCATGGGGCTCGGTTCGTTGGTGAAGGCGGTGTGGGACATGGCGCCGAAAGAGGTGAAGGGCGCGTCCTGCCAGGAAATCGTCTGGGAAGGGCAGGACGTCGACCTCGGCCGGCTGCCGATCCAGCATTGCTGGCCGGGCGACGTCGCGCCCCTGATCACCTGGGGCCTGGTCATCACCAAAGGACCGAACAAGAAGCGCCAGAACCTCGGCATCTACCGCCAGCAGGTGTTATCAAGGAACAAGGTGATCATGCGCTGGCTGGCGCACCGCGGCGGCGCGCTCGACTTCCGCGAGCATGCCATCGCCAATCCGGGCCAGCCGTATCCGGTGGCCGTGGCGCTGGGCGCCGATCCGGCCACCATCCTCGGCGCGGTGACGCCGGTACCCGACAGCCTGTCGGAATACCAGTTCGCGGGTCTGCTGCGCGGGCAGCGCACGGTCCTGACCAAGGCTTTGGGCAGCGAACTGCGGGTGCCGGCCTCCGCCGAGATCGTGCTGGAAGGGCACATTTACCCGGACGCGAACCACCCGTCGGGTTTTGAACACGCGATGGAAGGCCCCTACGGCGACCACACCGGTTACTACAACGAGCAGGACAGCTTCCCCGTGTTCACGATCGACCGCATCACGATGCGGCGCGACCCCATTTACCACTCGACCTATACCGGCAAACCGCCCGACGAGCCGGCCGTGCTGGGCGTGGCGCTGAACGAAGTGTTCATCCCGCTGCTGCAAAAGCAGTTCAGCGAGATCACCGATTTTTACCTGCCGCCGGAAGGCTGCAGTTACCGCATGGCCGTGGTGCAGATGAAGAAGCAGTACGCCGGCCATGCCAAGCGCGTGATGTTCGGTGTCTGGAGTTTCCTGCGCCAGTTCATGTATACGAAGTTCATCGTGGTGGTCGACGAGGACGTGGACGTGCGCGACTGGAAGGAAGTGATCTGGGCGATCACGACGCGGGTCGACCCCATGCGCGACACGGTGCTGGTCGATAACACGCCGATCGATTATCTCGACTTCGCCTCGCCCATCAGCGGGCTCGGCAGCAAGATGGGGATCGACGCCACCAACAAGTGGCCAGGCGAGACCAACCGCGAGTGGGGCACGCCGATCGCGATGACGCCGGAAGTGAAAACCCGCGTCGACGCGATCTGGCAGCAGCTGGGCTTGTAACACACCTGTCGAAGGTCTTGGCGTGCGGCGTGGCGGGCGAGGTCCGGGTAGACTGGTCGAATGATGACCGCCACGATCACTACAATCACCACCTCGACCATGGAGCCCCGATGAACATCCTGATGGTGCTGACCTCGCACGACCGCCTCGGCGACACCGGCAAGAAAACCGGTTTCTGGCTGGAAGAGTTCGCCGCTCCTTACTATGTGTTCAAGGACGCCGGTGCGACCATCACGCTCGCTTCGCCGCAAGGCGGGCAGCCCCCGCTCGACCCGAAGAGCGACGAGCCTGACGCGCAGACCGAGGCCACCCGCCGCTTTCGCGCAGACCCGGCTGCCGGCGAAGCGCTGGCGAACACGGCCAGGCTCGCCAGCCTGGCAGCCGGGCAGTTCGATGCCGTGTTCTATCCGGGCGGCCATGGCCCGCTATGGGACCTGGCCGAGGATGCAGACTCGATCCGCCTGATCGAGGCGATGGCCGCAGCGGGCAAGCCGGTCGCCGCCGTCTGCCACGCGCCGGGCGTGCTGGGGCGCGTCAAGGGCCCCGATGGCGCGCCGCTGGTCAGGGGCAAGCGCGTCACGGGCTTTACCAACACGGAGGAGGCCGCGGCCGGCCTCACGGATGTGGTGCCCTTCCTGGTCGAGGACATGCTGGTGAAAAACGGTGGGCAGTACAGCAAGGCGGGGGACTGGGAGCCTTATGTCGTCACCGACGGCCTGCTCGTTACCGGGCAGAATCCAGCCTCCTCGGAGCCGGGTGCCCGTGCCTTGCTGGCCTTGCTGAACACGGGCAGCTAGAGGGCGCCGGATTTCCTGCAAGAACCGGCCCCAAACACGGTGGGGTCGGGTATAATGACCGCTGGCGGGCCCCTGCGCATTGTGGCATGGTTTACCTGGTCAGGTCGGGAACGAAGCAGCCAAAGCCGTTCACCGCAAGTGCCGCAGATCAGGCTCGCCTCCTTCGTTTTCCTCTGTATCTTCCTTCCCCTCGTCCGTCCGCGCCAGACCCTTCTCTTGCATTGCTCTCTTATTTGATAAACAATTGTTCGCCTTCTAAAACAATTGTTTCGATGCGCAGTTTCGTCATTTAATGTTGCAGATCGTCCCAAATCTGTATTCGATGCTCGCGTCCTGCGCGATTCTCTGGTGTAATATTTCCCTTAATCAATAAATTCAACAAATCGGGAACAGACACGATGAATCCGCACGTCGACGCAGCCTTACGCAACACCTGGCGCCGGGCAGACCGCCTCATGGTGATGATCTTGTGGGCGATGTTCGCAGTCGCCCTGGCCTTGTCCGGCTTGCACGACACGCTCTTCTGGGCGCTCGCGGTCGGGATTCCCGCAGCGCTGGTGCCGACGGTGCTGGCGTGGACCGCCGGGGGCACGCGCCTCTCCCGCATGGCGACCGCGGTGTCCCTGATCGTGATGTGCGCCCTGCACATCCACCAGGGCGGCGGCCGCGACGAGTTGCATTTCGGCCTGTTCGTCGCCCTCGCTTTCCTGCTGTGCTACCGCGACTGGACCGTGATCGTCGTCGCCGCCACCGTGACGGCTTTGCACCATCTCAGTTTCAATTATTTGCAGGAACTGGGCTATGGCGTGCGCTGCCTGGTCACGCCCGGCATCGGTATCGTGCTGGTGCACGCCGCTTATGTCGTCGCCGAAACGGTAGTGCTGTGTTTCCTGGCAGTGCAACTGCGGCGCGAGGCCCTGCGCGAGGCCGAGCTGCGCGCCACCGTCGCGGCGCTGCAGTCCGGCGGCGGCACCATCGACCTGCGCGCCCAGCTGCCTGCGATGAGCGACAGCGGCCGCGCCTTGCAGGGCGTGGTGCGCCTGTTGCACCGCGCCCTGGCCAGCGTCCAGAGCAGCGTGCATACGACCAGTGCCGCTTCGCACCAGATCGCGCAGGGCAATGCCGAGCTGTCGCTGCGCACCGGGCGCCAGGCCGAAGCGATCCGCGCGACGGTCGACTCGATGGCGGAGCTGACGTCGACGGTACGCCAGAACGCCGACCATGCCAGGCAAGCCGATGCGCTTGCGGCTTCCGCGTCAGGCGTGGCCACGCGCGGCGGCCAGGTGGTGGCGCAGGTGGTCGAGCGCATGGAGTCGATCCACGCCTCGTCGCGCCGCATCGCCGACATCATCGCGACCATCGACGGCATTGCTTTCCAGACGAATATCCTGGCCTTGAACGCGGCGGTCGAAGCGGCGCGGGCAGGCGAGCAGGGCCGGGGCTTCGCGGTCGTCGCCAGCGAGGTGCGCAACCTGGCGCAGCGTTCGGCCGGCGCCGCGCGCGAGATCAAGACCCTGATCGAGGAATCGGTCGCCCAGGTCGGCGCCGGCAGCGCGCTGGCGCAGCAGGCCGGGCGCACGATGGACGAGGTGGTCGAGAGCGTGCACCGGGTATCCGGCATCATCGGCGAGATCAGCAGCGCCAGCCACGAGCAGGCCCAGGGCATTGCCGCCATCAGCGAGGCGATCGGCGCGATGGACAGCGACACCCGCGAGAGCGCGGCGATGGTGCGCGAAGCGGCCGAGGCTGCCGGCGCGCTGAGGCACGAAGCCGATCACCTGGCCGAGGTCGTTGCCGTCTTCCATCTCGACAACACTGCTGCCGCCGTCGCCGGCGCCGGCAAGCGCCGCGCGCTGCTGGCTGCCTGAACAGGAACAAGCGGGGAACAAGGCCAGGGCGGCAACCCCGCCTCATCCGGGAATGTGGGCGCGAGCGCCCAACTGCGGTAAAATCGCGGTATGTCCTATCAAGTCCTCGCCCGCAAATACCGCCCCAAGAACTTCGAAACGCTGGTCGGCCAGGAGCACGTCGTGCGCGCGCTCACGCACGCGCTCGGCACGGGCCGCCTGCACCACGCCTACCTGTTCACGGGCACCCGCGGCGTCGGCAAGACCACGCTGTCGCGCATTCTTGCCAAGTCGCTCAACTGCACCGGCCCGGATGGGCAGGGCGGGATCACGGCCGCGCCGTGCGGGGCCTGCGAAGCCTGCCGCGCGATCGACGCCGGCCGCTTTGTCGACTATATAGAGATGGACGCCGCCTCCAACCGCGGCGTCGACGAAATGGCGCAACTGCTCGAGCAGGCCGTGTACGCGCCCAGCAATGCACGCTTCAAGGTCTACATGATCGACGAGGTGCACATGCTGACCAACCACGCGTTCAATTCGATGCTGAAAACGCTCGAGGAACCGCCCGAGCACGTCAAGTTCATCCTCGCCACCACCGACCCGCAAAAGATCCCGGTCACGGTGCTGTCGCGCTGCCTCCAGTTCAACCTGAAGCAAATGCCGCCGGGCCACATCGTCGGCCACCTCGAGAACATCCTCGGCCAGGAAGCCGTCAGTTTCGAACAGCCGGCCTTGCGCCTGCTGGCCCAGGGCGCCCACGGCTCGATGCGCGACGCGCTGTCGCTGACCGACCAGGCCATCGCCTACGCCGCCGGCGCCGTCACCCTGGAGGCCGTGCAGGGCATGCTGGGCGCGCTCGACCAGTCCTACCTGGTGCGCCTGCTCGACGCGCTGGCTCTCGAGAACGGCGCCGACCTGCTGGCCGTGGCCGACGAGATGGCCAGCCGCAGCCTGTCGTACAACGGCGCGCTGCAAGACCTCGGCACCTTGCTGCACCGGATCGCGCTGGCACAGTCGGTGCCGGGGGCGGTGCCGCAGGATTTGCCGGAACTGGCCGACATCCTGCGCCTGGCCGGGCTGTTCGACCCGCAGGAAGTGCAGTTGTATTACCAGATCGCGGTGCACGGCCGCAACGAAATCGGCCTGGCGCCGGACGAGTACGCGGGCTTCACCATGACGCTCCTGCGCATGCTGGCGTTCCGGCCGGGGCAGGGCGGCGCCGAGCGCATCGCGGCGCCGGGTGCGGCTGCTGCTGCCGCGCGCCCGGCGCCGCGTGCCTCG
>JAQGLR010000489.1 GCA_028292765.1 Massilia sp.
CGAATGTTGCTTGACAGAAGCAAATCACCCCGGTTTAATACGCGCTTGCACTTTTGCAGGAAGGCGCAGCGCCGCCGCGTCAAGAACGACCAAGAGGATACGAGTGAACAAGACTGAACTGATCGAAGAAATCGCGAAATCCGCGGACATTACCAAGGCCTCGGCTACGCGCGCGCTGGATGCGATGATCGAGGCGGTGACCAACACCCTGAAGAAAAACGACAGCGTGACCCTGGTCGGCTTCGGCACCTTCACCGTCGGCGACCGTGCCGCGCGTACGGGCCGCGATCCGCGCACCAAGGAGCCGATCAAGATCAAAGCTGCGAAGGTTCCGAAATTTAAGGCTGGTAAAGCGTTAAAAGATGCTGTAAACTAATGCCTTCTCTGCGACGACAAGCAGGGAAAACATCCTGAAGCTTGTTGCCGCACGGATGACGCAGTAACCAGTATTTATGTGGAGCGGTAGTTCAGTTGGTTAGAATACCGGCCTGTCACGCCGGGGGTCGCGGGTTCGAGTCCCGTCCGCTCCGCCACTAAAATACAACGAATTTGGAGCGGTAGTTCAGTTGGTTAGAATACCGGCCTGTCACGCCGGGGGTCGCGGGTTCGAGCCCCGTCCGCTCCGCCAGATTGAGCAGTATGTCGGGCACTTGCAAGCAAGTGCCGGGACGGAGAAGAGGCGAACGCGAGTTCGCCTTTTTTTTTAACTTGAGTTTTGAAGCCTCAATAGCGATTGGTGGACCATGTTTGATTTTGTTCGTAACAACAAACGCGTCATGTACGGCATCCTGGGCCTGTTGATTGTGCCTTCGTTCGTACTGGTTGGCGTGGACAGCTACCAGGACCGCGGCGACAGCGGTGTCGGCGTGGCCGAAGTGGACGGCCGTAACATCACCCAGCAGGAGTGGGAAGAAGCCCAGCGCCGCCAGATCGACCAGGCCCGCCAGCAGATGGGGCCCCAGTTCGACCAGAAGGTCTACGAGACCCCTGAGGCGAAACGCGAAGTACTCGAGAACCTCGTCGCGGAACGCGCCGTGAACGCCGAAATCGCACGCGGCAACCTGACCGTCAGCGACCAGAGCGTGTTCAAGGCGATCAACCAGCTGGAAGGCTTCCGCAAGCCGGACGGCAAATTCGACATGGACCAGTTCAAGGCTGCGCTGGCTGCCCAGGGCATGACCGCCGTCATGTTCGAGGAGCGCATGCGCCGCGACATGGCCATCCAGCAGCTGGCTGGCTCGATCGGCCTGACCGCCTTTGTGCCGCGTTCGGTGGCCGAGCGCGTCTCGAACATCAACGACCAGCAGCGCGAAGTGCAGGAGCTGGTGTTCCCGATCGCGAACTACCTGCCGCAAGTAAAAGTCACCGACGACATGGTCAAGGCCTTCTACGACAAGAATGCCAACCTGTTCCTGATTCCCGAGCAGGTGAAGGCCGAGTACGTCGTGCTCGACAGCGCCGCCGTGGAAAGCCAGGTCACCGTCGCCGACGCCGAAGTTGCGCAGTTCTACAACGCCAACCAGAAGCGCTTCACGACGCCCGAACAGCGTACCGCCAGCCATATCCTGATCACCAGCCCGGCGGGCGCCAAGCCGGCCGAAGCGGCTGCCGCCAAGGCAAAAGCCGAAGCCGTGCTGGCGGAAGTGCGCAAGAACCCGGCCGACTTCGCCGCCATCGCCAAGGCCCAGTCGCAGGATCCGGGCTCGGCGCCAAGCGGCGGCGACCTCGGTCCGGTCGAGCGCGGCAGCCTGGTCAAGTCGGTGGAAGACGCCATCTATGGCCTGAAAGAAGGCGAAGTGTCCGGCATCGTGCCGTCGGAATTCGGCTTCCACATCATCAAGCTCACCGCGGTCACGCCGGCGTCCCAGAAGTCGCTCGAGGCGGCGAAAGCCGAGATCGCGGCCGAACTGTCGAAGGCGAAGCTGTCGAAGAAGTATTCGGAGTTGGCCGAGCAGTTCAACGACATCGTCTACGAGCAGGCGGACAGCCTGAAGCCGGCCGCCGACAAGCTGGGCCTGAAGATCCAGACCGTCGACGGCCTGACCCGCAAGCCGAATCCGGCCCTGGGCGCCGCGCCTTACAACAACGAGAAATTCCTCACGGCGCTGTACTCGACCGACGCGATCAAGAACAAGCGCAACACGGAAGCCGTCGAAGTGGCGCCGGCCGTGCTGATCGCCGGCCGCGTGCTCGAATTCAAGCCGGCGACGAAGCGTCCGCTGGCCGAAGTGGAAGCGGCGATCCGCCAGCGCGTCACGCAAGAAGAAGCGCTGCGCCTGGCCCGCCAGGCCGGCGAAGCAAAGCTGGCCGGCGCCAGGGCATCGGGCGACGCCACCGGCTTTGGCGCGCCAACACTCATCTCCCGCACCCAGGAGCCAGCCATCAATCCGACAGGCGCGCTGGCCGCACTGAAAGCGGACACGACGAAGCTGCCTGCCTACGTGGGCGTCGAGCTCCCTGGCGTCGGTTACGGCGTCTACCGCATCGGCAAGGTGTCGCAGCCGGCCCAGGTGGACCAGGCGCGCCGCTCGCAGGAAGCCCAGCAGATCTCGAGCCTGGTCGGCCAGGCTGAACTCTACAATTATGTGGAGGCGATCAAGGCCAAGGCGAAGGTCAAGATCAAGGCCAACGCAGCGGCGCCGACGACGGAATAAATTCCTTCTTGCGCGCAAAGAAAAACCCGGCTGTTTGCGCAGCCGGGTTTTTTTACGTCAGGAAGGCAAGGGTGTGGCCGGCCAGGAACGCTGATCGAAGGCTGAACGCGTGGGCGGCGCAGCCGCAGCGTCCGCTCCACCACCAGGGCGGAGCCGCACGTCCTAGGCCGCGTGCAAGGACCGCGCCGCCCCCACGAAATCGTCCTGCCCGATGTCGTTCAGCTCCAGCACCTGCGCCTGGCCGTACTGGACGAAATTGCGGTCGATCGAACGCACGTAGGCCGGGTCGTAGTGCTCCACGAGCAGCTGGTCGACCAGTTCCGGCATCGCGCCGCTGTTGGCCATCGCGTGCCAGGCGTCGATTTTCGCGCGGCCGTGGACTTGCACCAGGTGTTCGAGCTGGCCGTTGAGCGCCTGCGGGTCGCCGGCGAAATGGCTGTAGTCTTCCATCAGCAGGCGCACCCGGTTCCGGCGCGACAGCGTCAGGGCCACGCAGGGCGCGGCGCGCATGCGGTCCATCACGGCATCCGGCACGCGCAGGTTACCCACCTTCTTGCTCTCCGATTCGACGAACACGGGCAGGTTCGGGTCGAAGTGGCGCAGCTTTTCCCAGATCCGGCTCTCGAACATCTTTTGCGACGGTTGCGCTTCGTTCGGCAGGTGGCCCAGGACCGAGCCGCGGTGGGCCGCCAGGCGCTCCAGATCGAGTACTTGAGCGCCAATGCGCTCAAGCGTTTCCAACAACCGGCTCTTGCCGCTACCGGTGGTGCCGCAGATTACGCGGAACTGCAGTTCCGGCGGATCATCGAGCGCGCTGCTCACGTGCGCGCGATAAGCCTTGTAACCGCCGTCGAGCTGGATCGCCGGCCAGCCGACCTTCGCCAGGATGTGCGCCAGTGCGCCGCTGCGGTTGCCGCCGCGCCAGCAGTAAACGAGCGGCTTCCAGTCGCGCGGCTTGTCGGCGAATTGCGTTTCGAGGTGGCGTGCGATGTTGTGCGCGACCAGCGCCGCGCCGACCTTTTTCGCTTCGAAGGCATTCACCTGCTTGTAGAGCGTGCCCACCCGCACCCGTTCCTCGTCGTGCAGCACCGGGCAGTTGATGGCGCCGGGCAGGTGGTCGAGCGCGAACTCGCCCTCGCTGCGGACGTCGATGATGGCGTCGAAACGGTGCAGTTCAGGCAGGATGTCGGCGAAGCTCAGTACGGCAGGGTATTTCATCGGGAGGTAATCAATGTGGAGAAAGTCGGCCAGATGTTATTCAGGATGATGGGATGTGCCTGCGCATTCGGGTGCAGGCGGTCGGACTGGAACAGCGCCGGCTTGTCGGCGATGCCCTCCAGCATGAACGGTACGAGCGGCGCCTTGTACTCCTTCGACAGGGAAGTGAACATGCCGAAGAAGCGTTCCGTATAAGCGCGGCCATAGTTCGGCGGCATGCGCATGCCGACCAGCATGACTTTCGCCCCTTGTTGCTGCGACATCGTGATCATCTGCCGCAAATTGGTTTCGGCCGCGGGCACCGGCAGGCCGCGCAAGCCGTCGTTGGCACCGAGTTCGATGACGACCACCTCGGGCTTGTGCCGGTCCAGCAGGGCTGGCAGGCGCGCGCGGCCGCCGCTCGTGGTTTCGCCGCTGATGCTGGCGTTGACGATGTTGGCGTCGATCTTGCTGGCCTTGAGCTTTTGTTCGAGCAGCGCAACCCAGCCCGCGCCGCGCGCCAGGCCATATTCGGCCGACAGGCTGTCACCCACCACGAGTACGGTTTTTGGTGCAGAATAGGCGCTCGCCGACGCCGCCACCATGGCCGCACCGACAGTTAATTTCTTGAGAAAAGCAAGCATGCGTGATAACCCCGAGGCTTTAAAAAATGACGTTCCCGACATGTCGGGCCGGCCGGCCGCGATTCAAGTGGCGGGTTTGTCGAAGCGGGTAGCGGACGCCAGCGGCGAACTCACTATCCTGCACAGCATTGATTTTACCGTGCAACCGGCTGAGACGCTCGCGATCGTCGGCGCCTCGGGCTCGGGCAAGTCGACCTTGCTGGGCCTGCTGGCCGGCCTCGACACGCCGAGCGGCGGCCGCGTGCTGCTGGACGGCACCGATATCTTTGCGCTCGACGAAGACGGCCGCGCGGCGTTTCGCATGGCCAAGCTGGGCTTCGTGTTCCAGTCCTTCCAGTTGCTGGCGCACCTGAATGCCGTCGAAAACGTCATGCTGCCACTCGAGTTGCGCGGCGACGACGCGGCGCGCGAGAAGGCCGAAGCCATGCTGGGGCGCGTCGGGCTCTCGAGCCGCCTGAAGCATTACCCGAAGTACCTGTCCGGCGGCGAGCAGCAGCGGGTGGCCCTGGCGCGCGCGTTCGTGACCGAGCCGCCGCTGCTGTTCGCCGATGAGCCGACCGGCAGCCTGGATGCCACCACCGGGGAATCGATCATCGCCCTGATGTTCGAGTTGAACCGCGAGCGCGGGTCGACGCTGGTGCTCGTGACGCACGATCCGGCGATGGCCGCGCGTTGCGGGCGGACGATCACGATTGCGGCGGGGAAGCTGGTGTAATCACCAACCGATTCACCAAGCCGTTCAACACCCCCCGCACCGCCTTCGGCAATTCCCCCGCCGTCATCCCGATCGGCCCGACGCCTTCCGCGACCAGGCGCTCGGCCGCCGCACCGTGCATCCACACGGCGCCCACCGCCGCTTCCCATGCCGGCCACCCCTGCGCCAACAGGGCCCCGCACACCCCCGCCAGCACGTCGCCGCTGCCACCGCTGGCCAGCCCCGGGTTGCCGGTCGGGTTGACCGCCACTTCGCCATCCGGCTGCGCCACCACCGTGCCCGAACCCTTCAGCACCACCACCGCCTGCAAGCGGCGCGCCAGCTCCCGCGCCGAACCCAGCCGGTCGGCCTGCACCTCGCCCGCCGAGGTCCCCAGCAGGCGCGCCGCCTCCAGCGGATGCGGGGTCACGATCGTGTCCGCCTGGCGGCGCGCCACGCGTTCCTGCAGCGCGCTGCTGGCCGCGACCAGGTTCAGGCCGTCGGCATCGATGACGATGGACCCGGCGCCGTCGATGCCGTGGCCCAGCACGCGCATCGCCTCGCTCGAATCGCCCATGCCGGGCCCGAGGACCAGCACCCGCTTGCCGGCATCGAAGCCGCCCGAGGTCCTGAACATCAGCTCCGGCTGCAGCGGGTCGAATTCCGGCCCGGCCTGGGATTCGGCGACCGTCACCGCGAACACCCGCCCGGCGCCGGCATGCAGCGCCGCGCGCGCCGCCAGCACGGCCGCGCCGACCATGCCGTGCGCGCCGCCGATGACCGCCACGTCGCCGAACTGGCCCTTGTGCGAATTCTGCCGGCGCGGCAGCAGCATCGCGGCGAACAGGGCAGGGCTGGCGAGGCGCGCGCGCGGCGGCTCGAACGCGGCCGCGTCGATCCCGAGGCCGGCCACGTGCACGATGCCGGCATGATCGCGCCCCTCGGCCGTGTGCAGGCCCGGCTTGTCGCCGATGAAGGTGATGGTGTGGGTGGCGCGTACTGCAACGCCGCCCGGGCCGACTAGCTCGCCCGTGTCGCCATCGAGCCCGCTCGGCACATCGAGTGCAAGCACCGGGCAGCGCACGCTGTCGATGGCCGTCACCAGCTCGCGGTAGCGCCCCTCCAGCGGGCGCGCCAGGCCGATGCCGAACAGCCCGTCCACGACCATCGCCCATTCGCGCACGTCGGGCGCCACGTCGGCGAAGTTGGCCGAGCTGGCACGGGCGCGGGCCAGGGCCTGCGCCGCTTCAGGCGAGCATTGGCCGCTCCCGGCCAGGTGCAGCACCACCACATCGACGCCGGCTTCGCCGAGATTGGCCGCCAGTTCGAGTGCATCGCCGCCGTTGTTGCCCGGCCCCGCCAACACCAGCACCGGCTGCGCGCGCGCATTGCCGATCAATTCCAGGGCCAGGTCGGCCGCCGCACGGCCGGCGCGACTCATCAGGCTTCCCGTCAGGCCGCCGGGCTCGGCGCCCCCGGCTGCTTCCGCCGCCATTGCCACCTCAATCGCGCGGATTTGCGCCACGCTGTAGAGACCATTGTCCATTCCAACTCCATTTCGATTCCAGATACATGTATTTTCGCCAATTTTCGGCGCGAGGGCGAATACAATAGGCGCCAACCTTCACACGGCATGAGGATACACACATGGACTGGCAGTTCTGGATCGACCGTGGCGGCACGTTTACGGACATCGTGGCGCGCACGCCCGGGGGGCAGCTGGTGACGCACAAGCTGCTGTCGGAGAACCCGGAGCAGTACCCGGATGCCGCCGTGGCCGGCATCCGCCACCTGCTGGGCGTCGCGGCGGGCGATCCGCTGCCGGTGAGCGCGATCGAAGCGGTGAAGATGGGCACCACGGTGGCGACCAACGCGCTGCTCGAGCGCAAGGGCGAACGAACCCTGCTTGCCATCACCCGGGGGTTCCGCGACGCCCTGCGCATCGCTTACCAGAACCGCCCGCGCCTGTTCGACCGCCACATCGTGCTGCCCGAACTGCTGTACGGCGAAGTCATCGAAATCGATGAGCGCATCGGCGCCCACGGCGACATCGTCCATCCGCTCGACGAGGCGGGCGCGCGCGCCAGCCTGGAGGCGGCCTTTGACAACGGCGCGCGTGCGCTCGCCATCGTCTTCATGCACGGCTACCGGTTCGCGCAGCACGAAGCGGCGGTGGCGCGCATCGCCCGCGAGATCGGCTTCACCCAGGTCTCGGTCTCGCACCAGGTGAGCCCGATGATGAAGCTGGTGGCCCGTGGCGACACCACCGTGGTCGACGCCTACCTGTCGCCGATCCTGCGCCGTTATGTGGACCAGGTAGCCCGCGAGCTGCCCGGCGTGAACCTGCAGTTCATGCAGTCGAATGGCGGCCTGACCGACGCCCGCGCCTTCCAGGGCAAGGACAGCATCCTGTCGGGGCCCGCCGGCGGCATCGTCGGCATGGTGCGGGCGAGCCGCCTCGCGGGATTCGACCGCATCATCGGCTTCGACATGGGCGGCACCTCGACCGACGTGTCGCACTTTGCCGGCGCCGACCTTTCCGACTATGAGCGCGTCTTCGAAACCCAGGTCGCCGGCGTGCGCATGCGCGCGCCGATGATGAGCATCCATACGGTGGCCGCCGGCGGCGGCTCGATCCTGCATTTCGACGGCAGCCGCTACCGCGTCGGGCCGGACAGCGCCGGCGCCAACCCGGGCCCGGCCTGCTACCGCCGTGGCGGCCCGCTGACGGTCACCGACTGCAACGTCATGCTCGGCAAGATCCAGCCCGCGCATTTCCCGCACCTGTTCGGCGCCAACGGCGACGAGCCGCTCGATGCGGGCATCGTACGCGCGCGCTTCGAGGCGCTGGCCCGCGAGATCGAGGCGGCCACCGGCGACCTGCGCACGCCGGAGCAGGTCGCCGAAGGCTTCATCCAGATCGCGGTCGGCAACATGGCCAACGCCATCAAGCAGATTTCCGTGCAGCGCGGGCACGACGTGACCGGCTATGCGCTCACGAGTTTCGGCGGCGCCGGCGGCCAGCATGCCTGCCTCGTGGCCGACGCGCTCGGGATGAAGACGGTGTTCATCCACAGCCTGGCCGGGGTGCTGTCGGCCTACGGCATGGGCCTGGCCGACCAGGGCGCGATGCGCGAGCAGTCCGTCGAGGAGAAGCTCGACGCCGTCGCGGGTTCGCCGCTGGCGCCGAAGCTGGCCGCGCGGCTCGATGCGCTCGCCGCGGCGGCGCGCGCGCAATTGCTGGACCAGGGCGTCGGGGCGGAGCGCATCGAGGTGATCCGGCGCGTCCACCTGCGCTACGAAGGCACCGATTCCGCGCTGGTCGTGCCGTTCGCGGAGGCGGCGGCGATGCAGGCGGCCTTCGAGGGCGCCTACAAGCGCCGCTTCTCGTTCCTGATGCCCGCCCGCGCGCTGGTGGTCGAAGCCGTCTCGGTGGAGGCGCTGGGCAGGTCCGAGGCGCCGCCGGAGGCCCTCGCCGCCGCCAGGGAAGGCAGCAGCGCCGCCACGGCCTTCGATACGGCCGGCATGTTCGCTGGCGGGCAGTGGCGCGAGACGGGCGTGTACCGCCGGGCCGATCTCGCGCCGGGGGACCTCATCCGCGGTCCTGCCATCGTCGCCGAGAACAACGCCACCACGGTTGTCGAGGCGGGCTGGCAGGCCGAGGTCACGCCGTACAATCACCTGGTGCTCACGCGGGTCGAAGCGCTGCCCGAACGGCGCGCCATCGGCACCACGGCCGACCCGGTGATGCTCGAGATTTTCAATAACCTGTTCATGTCGATCGCCGAACAGATGGGCCTGCGCCTGCAGAACACGGCCCATTCGGTCAACATCAAGGAGCGGCTCGACTTCAGCTGCGCGATTTTCGACGCGAGCGGCAACCTGGTGGCCAACGCCCCGCACATGCCGGTGCACCTGGGCTCGATGGGCGAGAGCATCAAGACCGTCATGCGCGAAAACGCGGGACGCATGCGCGCCGGCGACGTGTACATGCTCAACGACCCGTACAACGGCGGCACCCACCTGCCGGACGTGACGGTGATTTCGCCGGTGTTCGACGCAGCAGGAGCGGAAATCCTGTTCTACGTCGGCTCGCGCGGCCACCACGCCGACATCGGCGGCACCACGCCCGGTTCCATGCCGCCGGACTCGAGCCACATCGAGCACGAGGGTGTCCTGATCAACAACTTGAAGCTGGTGGATGGGGTGGACGGCGTGCTGCGCGAGGACGAGACCCGGGCGCTGCTCGCGGGTGCGCGCTACCCGGCGCGCAACCCCGACCAGAACCTGGCCGACCTGCGCGCCCAGGTCGCGGCCAACCAGAAGGGCGTCGAGGAACTGCGGCGCATGGTGGCGCATTTCGGGCTGGACGTGGTGCGCGCCTACATGGGCCACGTGCAGGACAACGCCGAGGAGGCGGTGCGGCGCGTGATCACGGCCCTGAAGGACGGCGCCTTCACGGTGGACCTCGACAACGGCGCGAAGATCGTGGTGGCGGTGCGTGTCGACCGCGCGGCCCGGCGTGCGCAGATCGATTTCACCGGCACCTCGCCTCAGCTGGCGAACAATTTCAATGCACCGTCAGCCGTGTGCATGGCCGCGGTGCTGTACGTGTTCCGCACCCTGGTCGACGACGAGATCCCGCTCAACGGCGGCTGCCTGAAGCCGCTCGAGGTCATCATCCCGCCCGGCTCGATGCTGAACCCGCATTATCCGGCTTCGGTGGTGTCCGGGAATGTCGAGACCTCGACCTGCATCACCAACGCCCTGTACGGCGCGCTCGGCGTGATGGCGGCGTCGCAGGGGACGATGAACAACTTCACCTTCGGGAATGCGCAATACCAGTATTACGAGACCATTTCCGGCGGCAGCGGCGCCGGCGATGGGTTCGACGGTACCGATGTGGTGCAGACCAACATGACGAATTCGCGCCTGACCGATCCGGAGATCCTGGAATTCCGCTTCCCGGTGCGGCTCGAGAGTTATACGATCCGGCCGGGTTCTGGCGGGGCGGGGCGCTGGCATGGGGGCAGCGGCGGGGTGCGCACACTGCGTTTCCTGGAGCCGATGACGGCGGCGATCCTGTCGAACAACCGCATCCATGCGCCCTTCGGGATGGCCGGCGGCGAGCCGGGGCAGCGCGGCGTCAACACCGTCATTCGGGCCGACGGGCGCGAGGAGCGGGTGGGGCACATCGGCAAGGTCGAGATGGCGGCGGGGGATGTGTTCGTGATCGAGACGCCGGGCGGGGGAGGGTATGGGAAGGCCTGACCGGATGGACGCACATGCCGGCGGCACTCCCGCGCCGGTCAGGTCGAAATCCCGTACTTGCGCCGCATCGCCGCATACTCCTCGGTCAAGGGCCCCAGCCTCGGGTGCTGCGCATCGG
>JAQGLR010000267.1 GCA_028292765.1 Massilia sp.
CTGTACCGCTTCGCCGGCAACGAGCGGGTCCAGCTCGTCACGGCGTATCCGCCACTGGCGATCGTGCCGCTGTTCGAGTAGGCGCGGCGCAAAGCCAGCCAGCCTGCGGGCGCTGGGCTTGCTGCAAGCAGCGGATCAGCCCCAGGCCGAAGGCGAGAACAGGTAACCCTCGCCCCACACCGTCTTGATCTTTTCCGACCTGGCGTCGTCGAACTTGCGCCGCAGCTTCGAGATGCAATTGTCGATGCTGCGGTCCAGCCCGTCGAACTCGATACCGCGCATTTTCTTGAGCAATTCGTCGCGCGACAGCACGCGCCCGGCGGCGTCGGCCAGCACCAGCAGCAGCTTGTATTCGGTATTGCTCAGCACGCAGAGTTCGTCGCGCCAGAACACGGTGCGGTCGGCGCCGACGATGCGCAGCGCGCCGAAAACCAGTTCGCCACTGTCGGGCGCGGTCTTCGGCTGGGTGCGGCGCAGCAGGGCGCGCAGGCGCGCCAGCAGGACGCGCGGCTGCACCGGCTTGTTGACGAAGTCGTCCGCGCCTTGCTCGAGGCCGGACACCTCGTCGTAGGAATCCTCGCGCGCCGTCAGGATCAGGATCGGCAGCTCGGACAGTTCGCGGATCTGGCGGCACACGACCATGCCGTCCATGCCAGGCAGCATCAGGTCGAGCACGACGATGTCGGGCGCAAACGCCTGGAAGCGCGCGAGCGCCTGGTCCCCGCGCGCGACCACTTCGACCGCAAATTCATAGTTCGACAGGTATTCCGTGACGAGTTCGGCCAGGCGTGCGTCATCTTCCACCAGTAATACTCGATACATGTCATTCTCCTTCCCCGATATTGTATAGATGCAATCGGTTAGAGGCAGGATTACTACACAGTGGCGACAGTTGGATACATTTTCTGGACAAATAGAAGCGAACGGGGCGAAGGGTGCCTGGCCAGCATGGGCCTGCGAGGCGGCCCTGGGCGAGGTGGGCAAGGGTCTGCCCACGGGCGACGGCTGTCGATTCGGCGGCGCGACGCAAGCACGGCGATTTCGATCCGCGCGTCGCGCGGCAGCCGCGCCACCTCGAGGGATCCCCTGATGCCAGCGATAAGATCCGCGTGGAGACTATCTGGGCTTCAAATGCAAGGATAGAAAAGACACAGCCCACGGGACGTGGGCTGCGGGATGGCCAGAAGCTGTTCGAACTTGATCAGCATCGGAACAAGGTTGGACTATTACGCCATGTTCTTGTTCACGAATTCCCAGTTAACCAGGTTCCAGAACGCTTCCACGAACTTGGCGCGGGCGTTGCGGTAGTCGATGTAATAGGCGTGCTCCCAGACGTCGCAGGTCAGCAGGGCCTTGTCGTCCGACGCCAGCGGGGTGTGGGCGTTCGAGGTGTTGACGATGTCGACGCTGCCGTCGGCCTTTTGCACCAGCCAGGTCCAGCCGGAACCGAAGTTGCCGAGTGCCGACTTCGAGAACTCTTCCTTGAACTTGTCGAACGAACCCCACTTGGCGTTGATCGCATCGCCGACTTGTCCGGTCGGGGCGCCGCCGCCGTTCGGGGTCATGCAGTTCCAGAAGAAAGTGTGGTTCCACACCTGGGCCGAGTTGTTGAAGACGCCGCCCGAGGATTTCTTGACGATTTCTTCCAGGGACATGTTCTCGAACTCGGTGCCCTTGATCAGGTTGTTCAGGTTCGTTACGTAGGTCGCGTGGTGCTTGCCGTAGTGGTATTCCAGCGTCTCGGCGGAGATGTGCGGCTGGAGTGCGTCTTTCGCGTACGGCAGCGGTGGCAGAGTATGTTCCATGTCTTATTCCCTTGATTGGTTGGAAACGGTTCGATTCGTCCTGAACGGCGCATATTTTAAACCGGATGGGCGGACGTTGCTTGTTTGCTGCGTAATGCAATGAATACACCCGCCTTGGCGGCATTCCAGCAAGCTTGTCAGCAAGCCTATTCCAGCCTTGCCTGCACGCTCGACACCTTCACTTCGGCACTGCCGTCGGCCAGGCGCACGGTCAGCACCTGGCGCGCCTTGATCTCGCCCGGCGCGCGCAGCGCATGGCCCCCGGCGTTGCTGACGATTGCGTAGCCGCGCTCGAGCGTGCGTTGCGGATTGAGCAGCTCGAGCTGCGAGGCCAGCGCGCCAAGCGCATCGCGTCGCTGTTTGACCAGGGTGCAGACGCTCGCGTTCAGGTGGCGCTGTTCGGACACGATCTGGGCGCGCAGGGTGCGCAGGTCGGGACGGTGGCGTGCCCAGCGCTGCTGCAACTGCGCCAGCAGCACGCCGGCGCGGCCCTGCGGCACGCGCACCGCATGCGTCAGCCCGGCAGCCATGGCGCGCAGCTTGAGGCGCTGGTGCGCGATCTGCGCCGTCGGGCTGAGCAGGCGGCGGCCGAGGTTGTCGAGGCCCTGGCTCGCTTCCGACAGCTGGCGCCGCATCGCGCGCCGCAGGTCGGTGGCGTCCGCGCCGAGCGAGGCCATCCAGTCGTCGCGCGGGGTGGCAGCCAGTTCGGCCGCCGCGGTCGGGGTGGCGGCGCGCATGTCGGCGGCGAAGTCGGCAATCGTGACGTCGGTCTCGTGGCCCACGCCGGCAATCACGGGCATGCTGCACGCGGCAATCGCGCGCGCCACGACTTCTTCGTTGAACGACCACAGGTCTTCGATCGAACCGCCGCCGCGGCACACCAGCAGCACGTCGACCTCGCCTCGGCTTGATGCGCTCATGATGGCTTCGGCGATCTTGTCGGCGGCAAATTGCCCTTGCACGGGCGTCGGATACAGCACGATGTGGACGTGCGGCGCGCGGCGCCGGAGTGCGGTCAGGATGTCGCGCAGCGCCGCGGCCTGGGGGCTGGTGACGATGCCGATGCTGCGCGTGAACAGGGGCAGGGGGCGCTTGCGGTCCGCGTCGAACAAGCCCTGGCTGGAAAGTTTCTCCTTCAATCGCAGGAAGGCTTCGTACAGTGCGCCGACGCCGGCACGCCGGATCGTCTCGACGTTGATCTGGTAGTCGCCACGGGCGCCATACAGCGTGACGAGGGCGCGCACCTCGACCTTGTCGCCTTCGCGCGGAACGAACCCGGCGTACTGGGCGCGGCTGCGGAACATGACCGAGCGCACCTGCGCCGCGTCGTCCTTCAGCGTGAAATACCAGTGACCGGAGCTGGCGCGGGTGAAGTTCGATATCTCGCCGCCAATCCAGACCAGCGGAAAGGAGCGTTCGAGCAGGCGCGCCACCTGGCCATTCAGTGCGGTGACGGTCAGGACCGGCGGCGGGGTGTAGGCGGCGTCGGAGTCGGATTCGGAATCAGGATAGTTCAGCATGGCGTGTCCACAACGTAAGCGCGCAGTTTATGGCATATCCGTGTTGTTACGACAAGGAGTTTCGATGCAAATCGTCCTGATCCCTTGGCCGCCTTTTTTGCTGGCAGGGGAGGGTGAATTGTTTTGAATCAATGACTTGGAGTCGACTGCGTGCACTTGAGCACAATGTTATCCACAAAAAATGTGGGGAACTCAGCATAAGGGCAGACTGCTGCTGCCGAAAAACTAGGCACTGTCGCTATTCCTTTTGAAATCAATCACTTACTCAGCAAGCAGTGGCCTTGCGCACATTGTTCTCCACAGTTTGTGTGAAGAGTAGGACGATTCCTATCATTGTCCCCGGGTCATTGCATTTTTGATCATAATGCTGCGCCTGTGGATGTGCTTTCCGGTCTGCAAAGCCCTGGTGCGAGAAATTTGTGCACTCCAATTTTTTCCTTTGGAATCAAGGTGCTTGCGCCGGATCACGGCGCTTCCACACAATTTTGTCCACAGAAAATGTGAGGAAATGCACAGGCCTGCATAACCAGAGGCTTGCTGGCGCCATGCACTCAAGCTTGCGCCTGCCTAAAAAGCAGGCGGGACAACTAATCGC
>JAQGLR010000288.1 GCA_028292765.1 Massilia sp.
CATAGGCGCGCGCGGTATCGGCCGCGACCGTCACCCGCGCCAGGTCGGCCGCGCCCTGCGCCGCTTCCGAATCCGCGTTCGCGGCTTCGACGGCACGGCGGATCTTGCCGAACAGGTCGAGCTGGTAGGACACGTGCAAGCCGGTGTCGTAGGTGGCGCGGCCAGGGGGCGAATGCGGGAGGCCGCCGGCGGCGCCCGCCGCGCGCCCGAAACCAGGCGAGGCCGACAGGTCGACACCGGGCCGGGCCGGCGTCTCGGCTTCCGCCACCACGGCGCGGGCGCGCGCCAGGTTGGCGGCCGCCACGCGCAAATCGGTATTGGCGGCGAATGCCTTGTCGATCAGACCGTCGAGCGTACGGTCGTGGTACAGCCGCCACCACTGGTCGGGCAGCGGCTGGGCAGTGAACGGTTTTTCCGCCGCACCCATGAACGGGGCCCCGGCGTCCGCGCGCCTGGCGGCGGCCTGCTCGGGCATGCGGTAATGCGGGCCGACGCTCGTGCCGCAGGCAGCGACCAGCAGCAAGGGCAGCGCCGCGGCCGCCTTGAAGGAAAAGGATCGCGTCATGACGAGGTCTTCAGCGCGCCGGGCGCTACCATCGCATGCGCGCGCTGCGCTGCGGCCGGGCGCTCGCCTTGCGGGCTTGTTGCCGGCAGCACCTGCACGGTCGCCGTCTGCCCGGCCACCAGGCGCACGTTGGCGGGAATCCGGTCGAGCGCCACGCGCACGGGAATGCGCTGGGCCAGGCGTACCCAGTTAAAGGTGGGGTTAATGTTCGGCAGCATGTTGGTGCCGGTGCTGCGATCGCGGTCCGAGATGCCTTCGGCGAAGCTCTCGACGTGGCCGGTGAGCTTCTGCCCGGCACCCATCAGCGAGACGGCCACCGGATCGCCCAGGTGGATCGCCGGCAGCTTGGTTTCCTCGAAATAGCCTTCGACATAGAACGAGCCGCGGTCCACCAGCGCCACCACCGGATGCCCGGCGCTGACATAGGTGCCGGCGCGCAGGTCGAGGTTGGTGACGGAGCCGCCGACCACCGACACCACGCGCGTGCGCTCCAGGTTCAGGCGGGCGGTATCGCGGCTCACGACGGCCTGCGCCAGCGCCGCACGCGCCTGTTCGACACGCGACTGGCCCTGCTCGCGCGTTTCCTGCGCCACCAGTTCATCGAGCTGCACGTTGCGGCGCGCCTCGCGTTCGGCCTGGCGCAGCGCCGCCTGGGCCGCGCTTTCCGCAGCCTCGGCCTGGCGTAGCGCCAGTTCGAAACGCGCGCGGTCGACTTCGAACAGCACATCGCCCGGATTCACCTGCTGGTTGTCGTGCACGTAGACCTTCGTCACCTGGCCGGTGACATCGGGTGCGACCTGCACCACGTAGGCCTTGACGCGGCCGTCGCGCGTCCAGGGTTCGATTTCGTAGTGGTGCCACAGCCGCCAGCCCGCATGGATGGCGCCGGCGGCGGCGATCAGGGTGGTGCCGACCCGGCCGGCGCCTCGAAGGGAGAATTTCATGACCATGTTAAAACCAGTTGGATGCAAGGAAAGCGAGGCTGCCCAGCACGATGACGAACAGCGAAAAATCGAACAGCGCCGGGTGCCAGACCCAGCGGTAAAAACCGGTGCGCGCCAGCACGACATTGAACAGGCGCGAGACCACGAGCGCCAGCAGGGCCAGCAGCAACAGCGGCGGGAAATAGATGCCGTAGAGGCTGACTTCGCCGATCATCGGATCTCCTTTTCGAGAAGGGGCGAGGCTTGGTAGGGCAGGGCCTCCGGGAACATGTCGCGGCGGATGCCGGTGAGCGCGGCCAGGGCATCGCGCCGTGCATCGGAAGGACCAGCCGCGCTGACCGAGCGCAGGGCGTTGTCGATCGAGGCCAGCAGGTGCGCGTCTTCCTGCGGGTCGATGCCGGGACGCGCCTCGAAATGCTGCGACAGGCGTTCGAGCAGGGCCCACAGCGCGGCCTGGCTGCGGCCGAGTTCGTGGCGCACGGCGAGCAATTGCGTCATGTTCAGGCCGATGCGCAGGTCGACCAGCACGTCGGCCGCGCCCAGTTCGGGTTCAAGGCCGGCCATCGCCAGGCGCGGCGTCAGCAGGGCAATGCGGTCGACCATGCGCGTGGAAAACTCCGGCATCGAGGGCACGCGCTGGCCAGCGCCCATGCGCGCCAGTTCGCCCCAGCCGGCGCGCAGCAGGCGCCGCGCGGTCCAGCCGGCGCTAACGCTGCGAAACACGCTGATCACCAGCGCCGCCAGCGCCAGGCCGGCCAGCTGCGCCAGCGTCGCGTTGATGAAGGAAGCGGCGTCGGCGGTATTCGTGTCCTGCAGCGCCAGCGTGCCGCCGATGGCGAACACGAAGGGCATCGTCTTGACGAAGGTGGCGGGTCTGGCGATGAATACGCCCAGCGGCAGGAGGAAGGGCGCGCAGGCCAGCACGAACATCTCGAAGCTGTGGATCGCCGGAATGACGGCCAGCAGGTAAAAGGCCGACAGCGGCACCGAATAAACCGTCCATTTCAGGAAGGCCTTGATGAACGGCGCCGGATCGTCTTGCGTGGCGAAGAAGCACGACATGATGGCGGCCATCATCGGCACCGCGGCGCCGGCGGGCCAGCCGCTGAGGATCCAGAACGCGCAGCCTGCCAGCGTGGCGATGATGGCCGCCAGCGCCGAAACGAGCGCCATGCCGCGGTCCAGGTGCAGCGCCTGCGGCTTGATGCCGGGCAGCGCGCGCGCCGCCGCCGGCAGCGCGCCGACCGCTCCTTGCCCGATATAACTGCGCAGCGCGTTTGCTTCCACGCAGACGTCGACCAGCGCGCGCAGGCGTGCCGCGAGGTTGATCTCGAGTAGCTCGCGCCAGTCGGCATGGCGCGGCGCCGAGGGCGTGAGCGCGTCGATGGCGCTGTGAAGCATCGCCGGGGTTGATGCAGGCATCTGGTCGCGCCGCGCGCCGGCCCAGGCGGTGATGTCCGCCAGCAGCGTGCGCCAGCGCGACGATTCGTCGAGTGCGCTGAAGTCCCGCAGCGCCAGCAGGCGGTCTTCGATTGCGGAGAGCAGCGGCACCATTGCGGCGAGGCGTTCCTGCAACGCGCGGATGGCATTCGCGGTCCAGCGCAGGTGCGAGGTGTCGAACGGCAGGTGCACGGCCATCGTGCGCAGTTCCGTGATGTCGCCGGCGAGCTTGCGGCGATCGAGTGCGCTTTTCGTGGCGCCGCCGGGCGCCAGGGCGTCCGCGATCCAGTCCTGGGCGTCGCGCAGGGCGTGGTCGAGGCGGGCCAGCATGACCGGGCCGAAGCCTTGCGGAAACACCAGCGAATGCACAAGGGTCGCGCAGGTAATGCCAAGCAGGATTTCCTCGACCCGCGCCAGCGCGATGTCGAAGATCGTCCCCGGCTCGTTCACGGCGGGGAAGGCGATCAGCCCGGCGGTATAGCCCGCCAGCATCAGGAAATACGACCGTGGCGTGCGGTCGAGCAGCGACACGTACAGGCAGCCGCCGACCCACAGCGCCAGCGCGAGGGACAGCAGTTCGGGCGAATTGGCGAACAGCGGCACGATGATGACGGTAGCGAGCGCCCCGAGCAGCGTGCCGCCGAAGCGGTAGACGGCTTTCGAGCGGGTCGGGCCGGCGAAGGGCGCGGCGACGATGTAGGCCGTCATCAGGGCCCAGAAGGGGCGTGGCAGGCCGATGCTCGTCGCGATGTACAGCGCGAGCATCGCGGCGGCGAAACTCTTTACCGAAAAGAGCGCCTCGTTTGTCGACGGCAGCTTCACGCCGCCTTTTCTCCGGCCGGCAAGCCGCTAGCTTCGCCGGGCTTGCCGACGCTTGCCTGGATGGCCGAGAGGACGCGCAGGCAGGCATCGATGTCGCCCTGCGGGACACCGGCGAACACGTCGCGGCGGAAGGGGATCAGCGCCGCTTCCATCTGTGCGGCGCGGGTCTTGCCGTCGGCGGTCAGCTGCAGGATTTTCGCGCGGCGGTCCTGCGGGTCTTCATGGCGTTCGATCAGGCCGTTTTCGATCAGGAGGTCAACTACGCGCACCAGGGAGGAGGCCTCCAGCCCGAGCGCATCGGCCAGCATGCCGGGACGCACGCCATCCGGCCCGAGCCGGCCGAGCAGCAGCACCGGCAGCGCCGTCGCCTGCGACAGGCTGAACTGCGACGCGACCTTGTCCACCATCGACTTGTAGGCGCGCGAAGCCTGGGTCAGGGTGGTGGTCAGTTGCATCAGGGTCTGGTCGAAGGCGTCCATGCGGGGCGGGTTTTGATTTGAGTGCGAAAGTTTAGCATCCAAAGTAAATTCTTGCAGGCAGGTGATCAATTCGGCACGGAGCGTATCCGGGCTGCTTGTGATGGCTGCCCGGGCTGGGGCGGGAACCGGGCCAGGCGCTACGCCCGGGTGGACAAGCTCAGGGCTGCGCCTTTCGCTTCGCCTGCAGCGTGGCGATGGCGACCAGCGAGGCCGGCAAGTCGAATTCATGTTCCGGCGCGACCTTGCGCAAGGCTTCGATCGGCGAATAACCCCAATGCACCGCCGCAAAGGCGACGCCTGCCTTGCGCGCCGCTTGCGCATCGAGGGCCTGGTCGCCGATGTAGAGGGCGGCGCCGGGGGCGACGGCGGCGCGCTGCAGCACCTTGCGGATGCGCGAGGTCTTGCCGAAAATCGACGCGCCGCATTCGTACTGGCTGATCAGGAGGGCCAGGTCCGGCCCCAGCACGCGGCGCACGTTGTCCTCGGAATTCGAGGACACGATCGTCAGCTCCACCGCGCCGCGCGCCAGCTCGCGCAGGGCGTGGTCGACTTGCGGGAACAGCGGGATCCGGTGCGTATTCTGGCTCATCAGGGTCTTGAAGCTGGCCGCCGCCAGCGGCAGTTTCCAGGCCGGCATGCCGACGTGGCGCATCATGTCGCGCGTGCCGGCATGGCGCAGGCGCTCCACCTCGGCCGGGTCGATCCGGCGAAAGCCGAGCTGGTCGGCGATCTCGTTGAACACGCTGAGAAAAAACGGGAACGAGTCGGCCAGCGTACCGTCGAAGTCGAAAATGGCGAGGCGATAGGTCATGCCTGCAGGGTAGCGGAGCCTTGGCATGCAACACAAGCGTGCCGAGGCGCCGCGGCCTTATTTCTGGGCAGCGCGCTCCGGCACCACGAACGCCAGGCTTTCCTCGAACGAACGCAGCACCATGTCCACATGCTCCTGCACGGCCGTCTGGTTGGCCGCCGCTTCGCCGAACGGCAGGCGGATCGTGACCAGCAGCGCATTCGGCAGCCCGGCGCGCAGCTCGTCGGCAACGCGCTGCCATTGATCGAGGGTCGCCTCGACCGGATAGCTGAGGAACACGGTCGAGACGAGGTCGGCCTTGTCGGGACCGGGATTGTCCTGGTCCGGGCCGAGGACCACGCTGCGCGCATCGACGCCGAGCTCGCGCAGGGCGCGCACCAGCAATTCGCTGAGCAGGTCGTCGCGCTCGGTGCCGAGGCCCGCGCACAGCACGACCGAATGCGAAGGCACGTCGAGCGAGCCCTGCCAGCGGCCGAGGCGTTCCTCGCGCATCTTGCGCAGGTGGGCGCCGACGTTGGCGTCGAGCAGCGACACGCGTCCCTTCTTGCGCCGCGGCGGCGCCCCCGAGATCGGCGTGAGCGTGGCGGCGACGTCGGCGATCGTGGTGCGAATGCGCGCTTCCTGCCCGGCGTCGATCTGCCCGCTACGGCCCTCGGTCGCCGCCAGCGCAATGCCGGGCAGCAGGATCTGGTCGCAGTAGCGCGCAAAACTGTGGCGGCCGAGATACGACTTCGCATCGGCAATGATGGCGTGCCGCTCGCCGCCCAGCACGCGCTGGTAAAAGCGCTGCGCCGCGTTCACGTTCGGCACGTCGCCCAGCAGGATCGTGATCGGCTCGAGCGCACGCACGTGGCGCCCCGCCACCACCAGGCACAGCGTGAGCGGCGTGGACAGCAGCAGCCCGACCGGGCCCCACATCGCGCCCCAGAACAGCGCCGACACGATCACGGCCAGCGGCGACAGGCCCGAGCTGTGCCCGTACACCTTCGGCTCGATCACGTGCGCCACCACCAGTTCCAGCGAAACGAACATCGCCAGGCAGGACAGCGCCAGCGTCCAGCCGGGGTCGATCGCGGCGACAAAAAAGGCGATCAGCACGCCTGCCACCATGATGCCGAGGTAGGGCACGAAGCGCAGCAGGCCGCTCAATGCGCCCCACAGCGCCGCATGCGGCACGCCGAAGGCCCACAGCAGCACCCCGGTCAGCGCCCCGAAGCTCAGGTTGATGATGAATTGCGACAGGAAAAAGCGCGACACGCCGCGCGTGGCGTCGGACAGGGCGCGCACCGTGCGGCTGATTTCGGCCTGGCCCGCCAGCCGGATTACCCGGTCGCGCAGCGATTCGTGTTCCAGCAAAATAAAGACCAGCAGCACCAGCACCAGGCCGGCCTCGCCGACCGGTCCCCAGGTCACCGAGAACAGGCGCGCCAGCGTGTCGCGCGTGGTGGGGCGCGGCGCGCGGATTTCGACCGGCAGCGGCTGGTTCGCGCCCGTGCTCAAGGTACCGCGCTTGACCGTGACCGGGGGTAATGGCGGCAGCGGCGGCTGCGGCGCCACGGCGCTCAGTTCGGCTTCGAGGCGGGCGAACGGGCGCTCGGTGATTTCGCGCACGCGCTCGATCTTCGAGCGGATCGCCGCGCGGTACTGCGGCAGGTCGCTTGTTACCGCCACCAGCTGGAACGCCAGGATGGTGCCCACGCCCACCACGCAGGTGCCGGCCAGCAGTACCGACACCAGGGTCGCCGGCAGGCGCCCGAAACCGATACGGCGCAGGCTGCGGATGAGCGGCGCCAGCATCAGGCTCAGGATCGTTGCCAGCGCCAGCGGCTCGAGCACGTCGCGGCCGAAGTACAGCAGCCCCAGCACGCAGGTGGCGGTGACGATCGCACTCGACGTGAGGATGTTGAACAGGGAGGAGTCTGACTCGCGCATCGGGGCTGGCTGGTAGGGGCGGCTGCGTGGGGCCGCTGGTTGATCGACGCCGGCGACGGGCAAGGTCCGCCGGCGCGAGCAGTCTAGCATTAATGGAAACTCAACAGTTCCCACGGGTATCAATCAGTTATGCGTGCTTGCCCGCATGCGCAGCTAGCGCCGCAATCAGTTGCGCCGCATCCACAGGCTTGACGAAATGCTCGTCGAAGCCCGCCTCGCGCGACGATTCCAGGTCGCTCGACTGGCCGTAGCCGGTCAAGGCGAAATACGCGGCGGCGTGCAGGGTCGGGTGCGCGCGCAACTGGCGCGCCAGCGCGTGACCGTCGATCAGCGGCATGCCGATGTCGAGGATGAACGCGGCGGGCGGGCAGGCCAGCGCGTCGTCCGCCGCCAGGCGCGGGTCGTTGATGGTGTTCACTTCGTGCCCGGCCGCCTCCAGCAGGGTGGCCAGGGTCGAGGCCGCATCGACGTTGTCGTCCACCAGCATGATGCGCAGGGGCTTGCCCGGAGCCGCCATGGGCGTTGCGGGCGGCGTCGGGGCGGGGCGCGGCGGCTGCTCGGCGGCCGGCAGCTCCACGATAAAAGTGCTGCCCTGGCCCGGCCCTGCGCTGTGCGCCTCGACCCGCCCGCCGTGCATGCCGACGATGTTCTTCACCAGCGCCAGGCCCAGCCCGAGGCCGCCCTGGGCCCGGTCCGGCGTGCGCTCGCCCTGCACGAACAGGTCGAAAACATGCGGCAGCAGGGCCGGTTCGATGCCGTTGCCGTTGTCCGTCACCGTGATGCGCGCCTTGCCGTCGCGGGCTTCGACGGCCAGCGAAATGACCCCGCCCGGCGGCGTGTACTTGGCCGCGTTGGCGAGCAGGTTGGCGGTGACCTGGATCAGGCGCGCGCGGTCGCCCAGCACCGAAGCTGGGGCGGGCCCCAGTTGCAAGCCCAGGGAGTGCAGGCCCGCTTCGATCAGGGGGTGCACCTGTTCGGCCGCGCTGGTGACGACCGACTTCAGGTCGACCGGCGCTTTTTCCAGCTGCACCATGCCGCGCGTGACGCGCGAGACGTCGAGCAGGTCGTTCACCAGCGTCGTCATGTGGCTGACCTGGCGCGAAATGACTTCGCTGTACTGGCGCACCTTGTCGGCATTGTGCGGCATCAGGCGCAGCACCTGGGCGGCGGCGCTGATCGGCGCCAGCGGATTGCGCAGCTCGTGCGCCAGCATCGCCAGGAACTCGTCCTTGCGGTGGTTGGCGGCCTGCAGCGCTTCCTCGGCCAGTTTCTTTTCGTGGATGTCGGTGTCGGTGCCGAGCCATGCGACGATGTTGCCGGTGTCATCGTGCAGGGGCAGCGCGCGCGCCAGGATCCAGCGGTACTCTCCGCTGTGGTGGCGTGCGCGATAGGTTATCTCGTAGGGCTCGCCCGTGGCGACACTGTGCGCCCAGCGGTTCCAGCCAGCTTCCTTATCGTCGGGATGCAGCAGGTACTTGGCCCAGTCCGTGCCTTCGGCGGTACCGGCCTCCAGGCCGACAAAATGATAAAACTGCTCGTTGTGGTAATTGATCGTGCCGTCGGGCAGGGCGGTCCAGACCATCTGCGGCATCGCGTTGGTAATCGTGCGAAAGCGCCGCTCGCTGTCGCGCAGTTCCTCTTCGAAGCGCTTGCGCTCGGTAACGTCGCGCGTGGCGCCGGCCACCGCCTCGACCTCGCCGTCCGGGCCGAGGATCGGCACGAAAATGTAATCGTAGACGCGGCGGCCGGCCGTGCCGGTGAAGGGCACCTCACCGCGAATCGGCGCTTTCGTCGCCTTGACCTGTTCGATCTCGCGGCCATGCATCTCCGCGTGCCAGAGCTCGTAACCGAGTTCGAGGCAGGTCTTGCCGACGGCATCATCGAGCGTCGTCCCCCACAGCTTCAGCAAGACTTCATTGGCGTACGTGAAGCGGTGCGCGAGGTCGAACACGTAGACCAGGTCGGGCGTGTTCGACAGCACGGTCTCGTACAGCCGGCGCCGGCGCTCGGATTCCGCCGCCATGTTCGCCAGTTCGCGCTCGGCCCGCGCGTGGCGCGCGTTGTTTTCCTGCTCGCGCAGGTGACGCTCGGTCAGCAGCGCCAGCAGGTCGGTGAAGTAAGCGATCTCGCCGGCGAGCACATCGCTCGGCAAGCGCTGCGCCGGGTGGAAGAAGGCAAGCGTGCCCAGTACCCTGCCACCGGGCGAATGCAGCGGGAACGACCAGCACGAGCGCACGCCGTTGGCCTCGATCAGGGGAAGGGCAGGACGCAACGATGGCTCGGCCCGCACATCCTCGACGATGGTGATCTTGCCCGTATGGGCGACGCGGCCGCAAGGCGTACTCTCCGGGCCGATCTCCAGCCGTGCCATCGCAGCGGCGAGGGGCTGGGGAACGCCGCTCGTCGCCGCCAGCTGCAGCTGGCGCGACGGCTCATCCACGAGATAGACCGCGGCCGAGCTTCCTCCCTGGATGAGCCGGCGCGCCTCGTCGAGCAGGCTCTGCAGGATGACGTCGTAGGACGCGCCGCGAACGGCATCCGACAGGATGTGTTTCAGTCCGGCGAAATCCAGGCCTGTTTCGGGGTGCGTCATCGGGGCGCCGGTTGAGAATAATCAAGGAGTCGATTGTAGCCCAGCGCCGCAGGATGGGTCTGTCCGGACGCCCCTGTGCATGCCCCGCGTACGGGGCATCGGGGCACAGCCGCTCGAGCGGCCCGCGCAACGCTTTCGGTCCGTCGATCGTCTCGCCATTCGACAGCGTCGCCAGCGCCGTCACGCCCAGGTCGACCCCGGCCTCGCCCGGGTTTTCGGCGGGCCGCAAGTGGAGACCTTCGGGCGTGTCGACGGTGATGCTGGCGTACCAGTGGCCGGCGACGCGGGACACTGCTGCCGAGACGATGCGGCCTGTGAAACGGAGCGATTCGCGCATGCGCACCCGGCCGAGCGTTCTTCGCCACTTCCAGCAACCAGGGGAATTGCTCGCGCTTGATTGCATCGAGCCGGCGCTGCGGCGCTGCCTCGTTCGGCTTCGGCAACGACGCGTCGACCTTGCACGCTGCATACTGGCGCTGCCACTCCGTCAGCGCCCAGTTGCAGGCGAAGCGGCGGTGCCGGCCGCGCGTGCCAGATAGGTCGCCTGCACGTTGTTCGGGTCCAGATAGAACTGTCAAAACCCATGAACAGCCTTACAATCTTGCTACCTTATTATCTGCATTCTCCGAACCCCATGGCCCAAATCCATCCTGCCGGCTGGCGCGAGATGTCCGTCACCGGAAATGCAGCGCGCGAGATCGAAACCCTCGCCTTCCTCGACCAGCGCCTCTCCGACACGCCCTACCACATCTACCACGGCGTGCACTGGACGAATGTCGAGGCGGGCTTCTCGGTGTATGGCGAGGTCGACTTCATCATCGTCGCGCCGAACGGGCGCATGCTGCTGATCGAGCAGGTGGCCGGCTTCCTCAACGAAAGCCGCGATGGGCTGCTGAAGAACTTCCAGGGCAAGCCGCGCAAGATCCGCGCCCACATCCTGCACACGATCGAAGGCCTCACACGCCGCTACCAGGGCGAACTGTCGATCGACTACCTGCTGTACTGCCCCGACTACACGGTGCGCGACCCGAACCTGGCCGGCATCGACCCGCGCCACATCATCGACGCCACGAACAAGGGGCGGCTTGCGAAAGTGATCCGCGAGGCGCTGCCGATCACGGATAAAACCGACGAATTCGACAAGGTCGCGCGCTTTTTGGGCGACACCCTCAACCTGCGCCCCGACCCGAGCTCGATGATCGGTTCCGCGACGCAGATGGTGACGCGCCTCTCGGGCGGCCTCGCCACCTGGGCGCGCCGGCTGGAATTCGAACCGTTCCGCCTGCGCGTGGTCGGCACCGCCGGCAGCGGCAAGACCCAGCTCGCGCTGGCCGAATACCAGGCCGCCATCGACGCCGGCCAGCGCCCGCTGTACGTGTGCTTCAACCGGCCGCTGGCCGACCACATCGAGCGCCTGGTGCCGCCGGGCGGGCGCGTGTCGACCTTCCACATGATGTGCGACGCCTGGATGCGCGCGCAGGACGTCACGCCCGACTATTCCTCGCCCGAGGTCTGGAACGACATCGAAACGGCGCTGGCCGAAGTCGCCGTGCCGGAAACCTGGCAGTTCGACGTGCTGATCGTCGACGAAGGGCAGGATTTTTCAGTCGCCTGGCGCGACATCGTGCTGGGCATGTTAAAGCCGGAGGGACGCGCCATCTGGCTCGAAGATCCGGACCAGAACCTGTACGGCCGCCAGATGGTGCCGCTGCCGGGCTGGGTAAAACTGCATTCGGACACCAACTACCGCAGCCCGCGCCAGATCGTGCAGATGCTCAAATCGATCGGCGCCGCGCGCGAGCCGGTGGAGGCGGGCAGCCCGTTCAAGGGCGGCGATATCGAGGAACTGACCTATCCCGAAGGCGACGTCGAAGCCATGCTGGCGCAGACCCGGCGCGCGGTGACGTCCTGCCTGGCCGCCGGCTTCGGCCGCCACGACATCGCGATCTGCTCGTTCCGCGGGCGCGAGCGCTCGGCCATCCTGAACCTGGATAAGCTGAGCGACGCCCACACGCTGAAATCGTTCACGGGCGACTACGATTTGTTCGGGAATCCGGTGTTCCGCGAGGGCGGGCTGCTGGCGGAATCGGTGTATCGGTTCAAGGGGCAGTCGGCGCCGGCGCTGATTTTTACGGAGATCGATTTCGAGGACATGACGGACGTAGTGCTGCGCAAGCTGTTTGTGGGCATGACCCGGGCGCGGCTCAAGCTGGTGCTGGTGATGAGTGACCGGGCGGCCTTGCAGTTGCTGGATCGGATGTAAGGCTGAGTTTGCCCGCGGCGGCCCGATGGGAGGCGCAGCATGGACGCCGTGCGTCGCATGCTGGCACGATCGACAAGATATCGTATTGCGAGCTGGAAAAGTTTCAAAAATAGCAGTACATTCGAGCGGCAGCGCAAACGCAGGCTTCGTCCATCGCCGTTTCAACCCGCCCCTCCATGAAACTCAAGGCCCGGTTCTACCTCTGGTTCGTTCTCGTCGTCCTGATCACCAATTTCATTCATGAGGGCGGGCACTGGCTGATGGGCGCTTCGCTCGGCCTGGACATGCAGTTCGGACTGAACGCGGTGCGCTATCTGTCGCCCCCATCGGATTTGCACCGTGCACTCGCCAATGCGGCGGGACCGCTGGTGACCATCCTCCAGGGGATCATTGCGTATGTGCTGGTCAGGCGCACGGCATCGAGCAAGCCGTTCGCCTTCCTGTATGCGGCAGCCTTCATGCGGCTGGCGGCGGGCCTGGTGAGCGTGCTTCATCCGAACGACGAGGCGCGCCTGAGCCTGTATTTCGGCCTCGGCAAGTGGACCTTGCCGGTGCTGGTGGCGGCGGGATTGATCCTGCTGGCGCTCAAGGGCAGCAAGCGTTTGGGGCTGACCTGGAAGGACCAGGCCCTGTGCTACCTGGTGGCGTCGCTCGCCGTGTCGGCCATCGTGGCACTGGACCGGTTCCTCCGGTAAGGGCAGGCACCGGGCCTGATCCAGCCGGCCCGTGACCGATACGGCAGGCTCAGGCCCGTTCCTCAGCATCATCCGGCGCCGACGTCGGTGCCGCTGCAAGCTGCACGTTTGCCGCCTGTTTCGCCACGCGCACGCAGTTGCGTCCGTTGTGCTTGGCCTCATACAGCGCCAGGTCGGCCGCGTGGATCAGCAACTGCATATCGTTGCCGTGCTGCGGGTAGGATGCGGCGCCGATCGACGCCGTCACGCCGATACGCCGGCCCTCGTGCAGCGCGTCCCCGGCCTCGATGGCAAGGCGGATGGCGTCGGCCCGCCTGACGGCGTTCTCAATCCCGCATTCCGGCAGCACCACCACCATTTCTTCGCCGCCCATGCGGCAGGCCACGTCGCACGAACGGATGTTCTCGCGCAGCGTCAGCGCTACCTTGCGCAGGATGGCGTCGCCGCCTTCGTGGCCGAAGGTGTCGTTGATGCGCTTGAAATAATCCAGGTCGAGCACGAGCACGCTCAAGGGCGCGCCGCTGCGCTTCGAGCGGGCAAGCTCGCGTTTCAGCACTTCGTCCAGGTAGCGCCGGTTGTAGAGCTGTGTGAGCGGGTCGATGATCGACTGCTGGCGCAGCGACACGCGCAGCCGCACATTGCTCAGCGCCAGCCCCAGTTGTTCGGCAAGCTGGCCGATCCAGGCACGTCCGTCATCGGCCCCATCGGCAAGCCCCGCGCCCGTCACCGTGAGGCAGCCGATGACATCGCCCTGCGTGACCAGGGGCAGGCACAGGCGGGCGGCAGCGGCGCCGCCCGCGTGGCGGCAAGCCAAGCCGTGGTCGCCGCCGAACTGGTGCGGGCTGCCGCGCCGCAAGGCCCAGCAGTCGAGCGCCTCGATGAGCTCCGGCTCGTTTTCAAAGTCGCCCCAGCCGGCCTTGCGCTCGAGCACATCGCGCGAATTGTTGTACAGGTAAAGGCTGCCCGACAGCTTGGGCAGCATGCGCGGCAGGTAGCTGGCAATCACCCCGGCCGACTCGTCGACGGTCTCGGCCAGTTCCAGCGAGTGCATCAGCTCGGCACTGCGGAAAAGCAGGTCGTTCTGCAGCGAGATGCGTTCGTTCGTCCGCTGCACCCGACCGGCAGCGGCCTGCGCCTTGTGCTCGGCGGCGTCGCGCTGGCGCAGGACGCGCGCGGCGGCGATCAGCACGGCGCCCAGGAACAGGATGTTGGTCAGCGTCGCCACCAGGCTGGCCTTGGCGGCCAGGTTGGAGGTGGCCAGCAACTGGTCGCCGAAGGCGGTGCGGCGCTGTGAATAGGTGGTCAGCTCCTTGCCGATCAGGTTGCGCAGCGCGTCCATCTGGGCCTTGCCGGTGCCGGCCACCATCAGCGCCGTCGCGGCGTCGAAGCCCTGGTTACGGCGCAGGGTGATCGTCCACTCCACGGTCTGCATCTTGGCCGCGGTGGCGCCTTCGATGACTTTGGCGCGCTCCACTTCCTGCGGGCTGGTCATTTCGCTGCGCAGCGCGTCCTGCGTCGCGGGGATCGCGTTCACTGCCGAGTGGTAGGGATCGAGGAAGCGCTCGTCGCCGGTGATGACGAACCCGCGCTGGGCGGTCTCGGCATTGAGCAGCATTTCCAGCAGCGTCAACTGCAGCCGCTCGACATTCGCCGCGCCGCGCAGCTCCGACATCACCGTCGCCACCTGGTGATTGACGAACATCGGCAGCGCCGCCACGGTGGACATGACGAGGATGATCGCGGCGGCGGCGAGTTTAAGCTTGGTTTCGAATTTCATCGGCAGGCCGGGCCGCGGGGTAGGTATCGCCGGCGCTCCAGAATGCCAGGGCTGTACCGCGGTGACCGGCTAATCGTTACACAGTAGGGGTAGGTTACCACACGTAAAGACGCACATTTCCACGCACGTGGCGGGTGGGGGCGGCTCGGTATGCTTGGGTATGATGGTGCCCGGTCGGCAATATAGGCAGCAATCAGCCTTGGGCGCGGTCGTCACGCAAAAGTGGCGACTCACCTGGAGTTGCTATGCATTGGCTGACAGCTCATTGGGGTGGTGTCCAGCACGTACCGTTCAGGAGAAACATGAGCCCCAACAGTATCGTTGTGTTAATGGACCTGACACAGCGGAGGCGTTGGGACGAAAAGCTGCGCCTTAGTTGCAAACACTGCCTCATGCACGATTCCTCACTCGGGCTGAGGGCGCAAGAATGTCATTATCGGCTGGAAGGGAGACAATCTCATCACAAAGCCGTTCGAGCCTTTCCTGTGCAGTTCGACGAAGTTCGCACTCCCAGACCACAATTACTCTCCAACCTGTCGCCTCCAGCGCTGACTCCTTGCGCATGTCTCTTTCGGTATTTGCCCTGAACTTCTGGCTCCATTGCTCGGTGTTCGACGCGGGTGTGGTTGTATAGCGACAGCCGGGGTGGCGGTGCCAGAAACAACCGTGAACGAAAATCGCCACTCTGTACTTTGGGAAAACGAGGTCAGGAGACCCGGGGAGGTCACGGGTGTGGAGCCGGTAGCGAAAGCCCTTCGCATGGAGGAATCTTCGTACCGTCATCTCGGGTTTCGTGTCCTTCGACCGAATCCCTGCCATCATTCTCGACCGGGTGGCCGAATCGACTACATCCATTTTTCCTGGTATCCTATGCCCCCACGCAAGTTTTTACGTTAGGCAAAGTTGCTCATCGAACCGCAATCCATTTTCACGGGTCCTATCCCGATCGTTGACCTCTTTGCCGGACCGGGAGGCCTCGGTGAGGGATTTTCGTCGGTGAAAGATGATCCTTTCAGGATAATTGTATCGGCAGAAATGGATTCCTCTGCGCGCAGTACGCTCCGTCTGAGGGCCTTCTATCGTCTGCTCAAGCGCCGAGGTGGAAATGCGCTCGGCTCCTACTACCGTTTCTGCAATGGCGAGTCGAATGTAGCCTACGACGACACGAACCAGGACGCGTGGGATGAGTCGGGTGAGGAGGCAAGACAGCTGGAGCTGGGGAAGCCGGCTGATAACGAAGAGCTGGACAGGCGGATCTCCGCTCACGGGCTTGGTCCGGATACTCCTTGGGTGCTGATCGGTGGGCCGCCGTGCCAGGCATATTCGCTCGTCGGACGGGCTCGCAACCGGGGAAAGGTCGAGTACCGCGCTGAAGAAGACCATCGCCATTTTCTCTACAAGGAATATCTGCGGATCATCCAGAAGTATCGTCCTGCAGTATTCGTGATGGAGAACGTGAAGGGCATTCTCACCGCCACTGTGGGCGGGAAAAAGATTTTCGAAACGATTCTTCAGGATCTCTCGGATCCCGACAAGGCAATGGACATGCCGGCCTCCGGAAGCGGGTACCGTATTCACTCGCTGACCTGCGCGACCAGCTTTTCTGCCAAGGATGCGCCTCGCAAGATCGACGTGCACGATTTCGTCATCAAGGCAGAACAGCACGGGATTCCCCAAGCACGGCATCGCGTGATTCTCATCGGCGTTCGTGATGACATCGGCTTGGGAACTCCTGGGCAGATCGAGAAGGCTCGCGAGGTCACGGTCGAGCGTGTTATTGGTTCGTTGCCCAAGTTGCGCAGCCGGCTCAGCAAGGAGCCGGACTCGGGCGAAGCGTGGAGTGATGCCGTAACGAACCACTTTGGCGAAATGGCTCGGGAGGTCAGGTCAAGTCAGGCGCAGGCCCGACTGCGAGAGGTGCTCGAGGAGATGTCCAAGGGGATCCTGCGGGGACTCGGCACGGGTAACAACCAGCTCCGCAAGCTGGGACCTGAGGAAGGCGATCCAGCCCTGCTCGATGGCTGGTATCACGACCCGCGTCTTGCCGTCTGGCTGAATCATGACGCACGAGGGCACATGCGCACCGATCTGCGGCGCTATGCGTACGCAGCGGCATTCGCCGACGCGTTCGGCTGGTCGCCGAAGGGACATGTCGAGTTCTCCTTGCAGGGCTTGCGGCCGAACCATGATAACTGGGAGACAGGTAAGTTCTCGGATCGCTTTCGGGTTCAGCTACGGGATCGACCCGCAACGACGGTAACCAGCCACATCTCCAAGGACGGCCACTACTTCATCCATTACGACCCGAAACAGTGTCGAAGCCTGACCGTGAGGGAGGCAGCACGGCTGCAGACCTTCCCGGACAACTACTTTTTCCAAGGGAACAGGACTGAGCAGTTCCATCAGGTCGGAAACGCCGTGCCTCCGCTACTGGCAAAAAAGATCGGAGAGATCGTGATCGCCCTATTGCAGGGAGCAGATGCAGGGTCCACAGCCCCTGCGCAGTCGGACCTCTGGCCGCAGGCGGTTCCGCAATAGAGCTGTGCCTGTGATCAGCCGAATCCGACAGAAAAATAATGTCTGTTGGAAAAATGTTGTGGTGACTATTTGTTAGTTTTGATGGCGAAAAATAAGTGATAATGAAGGGAAATAAGTTCCCCTAGTCACTTGGAAGCGCATCATTGCATGGCCAGTCATCATCACTCGGAGATTCGTCCCCGTTCCCTGTTCCTGTCGATGAAACCCTGGTCGCGATGATGCAGCCGGATAGAAAGCTCAGTCCGCTTTTTCGGCTTGCACTCAAGTCGGGGGCGGTGGATGCGATCGCGCTCCACATTCATCGCGGTGAATTGCTCAATGGCCGCGATTCCTCCGGTCTCACGCCGCTGATGATCGCGGCGATTCACAACCAGCAGGCATCCTGCGCAAGGCTCCTCGCGCTGGGCGCAGACGCGTCGCTCCTCAGTGCAGGCGGCAGGACGGCCGTCGAACTGGCGCTCGATCACGGCCACCTCACGCTCGCGGCGCTTCTTTGGCCGCCCAGCTCCCCCGATGTCGACGCGAGTGATACTGTCGAGAGTCGCTATAGTCTGCCGATTGACGGTTCCCCTGGCCGCCCGGCATCTGACCGCACTCCCGCATTGACAGCCCGCGACGGGAGTATGGAGTACGTACCGGGGGTGTCTGCAGATGCGACGTTACTGCTGAGCACAACAAGCAGCCAGTTCGAGTCCAGTGATGACCTGAACGGATGGGCCGCTGACGAGACCGTCAGTGCGCCTACTCACGACGCAAGCTGTGTAACCGCAGCCAGGGAAGCCCAGCAGCGCATCGCCGAACATCGCAGGGTCAGCGACGAGACCGATTGGTCGGCAATCGAATTCGATCTTCCCGAAGCGCGCGCGGCGCAGCCTTCGCTTCAGAGCGACGATATGACGGCGGTCGGATGCCTCATTGCATCCGGACTGCAGGACGGCTACGTGGCGGCTGGCGACCTTCGGCAGGCACTCGAAACGGACTGCGGCCCCGAACTCGAAAGCGCACGGGAGGTCATGGAACAAATTCTCGACGATCTCGGCATCCTGATCGAAACCGACGGCATCCCGCTTCCCCAAGTGAGCCCGGGCGGTGACGATGACGAGCTTGCCGAGGTGTTCCAGGTACTGCACGACCGTCTTGCCGAACCTGCCGAGCCCCTGCATGTGTACTTCGCCGACGCGCGCAAGTACGACCTCATCAAACGTGAGGATGAGGAACGGCTGGGACGGCAGATGGACAGCGCCCTGGGCGCATTGACCCGCGTCCTGGCTTCGCTATCCGAGCGCGACTGGCTGCTCTTCTCTCCCGAGATTGCCGCTGATGGGGGTGTCGCCATCCACGACCTGCAGGAGGACGAAATCGCTGAAGGTGTCGAGTTGACCGAACCTGCCGTGGAAGAGGAGAGCGGTGACGGGGTGCAGGGCGATTTTCGCTCCTATGTGCAGCTCGTCCGTAATGGCGCACCGGAGAATGGCCGTGACGCGGCAGTGCCGCGGCCGGCCCCGGCTGACCTGAAGATAATGCTCAACACCGCATTGCAGTTCGATGACGCCGCAGTCGATCTCGTGACATCGTCCATTGCGGCGTACGAGACTGCTCGTGATCGCCTCGTGACCGCCAATCTTCGCTTGGCGATCTCGCTTGCCCAGAAATATCGGTACAGCGGCCTGCCGCTGGCAGACCTGATTCAGGAAGCGAACATCGGCCTAATGCGCGCAGCGGAGCGATTCGACTTCCGGCGCGGTTTCAAGTTCTCCACATACGCGACTTGGTGGGTACGTCAGGCCATTAGTCGGAGTGTGCAGGATACCTCGCGCACGATCAGGGTGCCGGTCCACCAAGGCGAGAAAATCAATCAGGTCAATCGTGCGCGGCGCGAGCTGGAATACGGTCGCGCAGGGGAGGTGCGCGTCGAAGAGATCGCGAACCACATATCTCTGTCGCTACGGCAGGTTGCGCAGATTATCCGTGCAGATGTCCGGGCGATCTCGATTGAGGAGTGCGGACCCGGTCTCGAACCGTCCACGCCAGATCCCCTCTCCATCGTCGATCCGCTTTGCGATCCATTTCAGACGGCGTGCGACCGCAGTCTGACAGCCGCAATCGAACGCTTGCTTGAAGAAGTCGACAAGCGGGGGCGCCAAGTGATCATTGCACGTTTCGGCTTCGATGGCGCCGGTGGCAGAACCCTCGATGAAGTGGGGCAGCAATTCGGGGTCACCCGTGAACGCATTCGCCAGATCGAAGCAAAGACTCTTCGAAAACTCAACCATCCATCCCGTTCCGATGTGCTGGCTCCTTACGCTCCAACCGCCCGGCCGGTGACGGAACCACAGGAAGAAGAATGAAAAAGACCGGCTTCCGCCACGCGCCGCCGCGCGCAGTGGCCATGATCGAAGCGCTGCGCGGGCTGGGCTACAGCACCGCGACCGCGCTCGCCGACATCGTCGACAACAGCATCGCCGCTGGCGCAAGAAATGTCGATCTGACGTTCGACTGGAACGGCAGGGAGAGCCGGGTCCGCATCGAGGACGACGGCCGCGGCATGAGTGCCGCGGAGATCGACTGCGCGATGCGGCTCGGGGAAAAGAATCCGCTCGATCGCCGCGACGAAAACGACCTCGGCAGATTCGGGCTGGGCCTCAAGACGGCCTCCTTCTCGCAGTGCCGCCGTCTGACCGTTGCATCGGTCGGTCCAGAGGGACTGCAGTGCCTGCGCTGGGATCTCGACGTGCTGGCCGCCAGCGAAGGCGACGGCTGGCATCTGCTGGAAGGGCCCGATGACAGCGCCGCCGTGCTCGTCGACCAGTTCGGCGCCCGCGCTCACGGCACCCTGGTGTTGTGGGAAATTCTGGATCGAGTCGTCACCGACAGTTTCGGCGAGCAGGATTTTCTCGACCTGATCGACCGGGTCGAACGGCACTTGGCGATGGTATTTCATCGCTACCTCGAAGGCACGCGTCCGCGTCTGCGATTGCGCATTGCCGGCAAGGCGATTGCTCCATGGGATCCCTTCCTTTCGGGTCACCCGGCCAAGCCGTGGCATTCACCGCCAGCAGCGTGTCCCCGGATGCCCGGCGTGGAAGTGGAGTGCCACGTTCTTCCGCACAAGGACCGGCTCACACCCCGGGAATACGAATCGGCACAGGGGCCGGACGGCTGGACGGCGCAGCAGGGTTTCTACGTCTACCGCAACGAGCGCCTTCTCGTGGCCGGAAGCTGGCTCGGGCTGGGACAGGGCCGCGGCTGGACCAAGGACGAGGCGCACCGGCTCGCCCGCATCCGTCTCGACATTCCGAATTCGGCCGATGCCGCCTGGAAGATCGACATCCGCAAGTCGACTGCAAGGCCGCCGGTGGAGGTGCGTGCGTGGCTGGCAAAGCTGGCCGACGAAACGCGCAGCAGGGCGCGCAAGGCGTTCGCATTGCGGGGGCAGGCTCCGCGCAGCAGGAGTGGGGAGGAGGTTAGCCAGGTGTGGCGATCGCAGCACTTCGCCGGCGGAATGCGCTACCGCATCGACACCGACCACCCGGCCGTGCGCGCCGTTCTCGACGACGCGCGCGCGCTGGCCCCCCAAGTGATGGCGATGCTGCGCGTGATCGAGGAAACCGTACCGGTCCAGCGCATCTGGCTCGATACGGCGGAAAACCGCGAGACGCCGCGCACGAGTTTCTCTGGAGAGCCGCCTGCAGCGGTCACGGAAGTGCTGATGGTCATGTACAGGAACATGGTTCTGCTCAAGGGGATGTCGCCAGCGATGGCACGCAGCCGCCTTCTGCTGTCCGAACCATTTCAGAATTATCCCGAACTGGTGGGCTCGCTGCCCGACCAGCCTCCCGCACTGGAAAAGAAACAATGACATCACAAGGCGAAGCCAACAAGGCAAGCGTTATCAAGATTGTGCAGGAACTGCTGCTTGACGAACCCGACAAGAGCGCAATCACGCCTGCGCTCATCGCGGAGAAGATCACGCTGGCGCTGATGATGAAGCCGCGCTGGGGCGAGGACCTCGACCGTGACGCGGTGTCCGACGAACTGATCCGTCGTTTCAGCGTGTGGCGCAGCCAGGACAGCTGGCTCGAGAATACCGTGGGACACGTGGCGTGGCTGACACCCGAGCGCAAGAAGGACTGGCGCTACTGGCAGCGATATCGCGAGTTTCAGGAAGCGCGCATGGCATGGGAGGCGGTTGACGGTCTCGACAAGTCTTCCGACCGCATTCTCGGCATGCTGGAAGACCCCCGGCGCAAGGGGCCTTGGGACCGCCGCGGCCTGGTGGTCGGTCACGTTCAGTCCGGCAAGACAGGCAACTACACAGGCCTCATCTGCAAGGCAGCGGATGCCGGCTACAAGATCGTCATCGTCCTTGCCGGCATGCACAACAATCTGCGCACGCAGACACAGATGCGCCTGGACGAGGGTTTTCTCGGGTTCGAGACCAACCCATCGGCCGAAGGCATGCGGCAGATCGGCGTCGGCGCCATCGACCAGGATCCGTCGATCCGCCCCAACTATGCAACCAACCGAACCGAAAAGGGTGACTTCATTGCCAGCAACGTAAGGAATCTTGGTGTTACACCCGAGGCACTTCCATGGCTGTTCGTGGTGAAGAAGAACAAGACGGTGCTGGCTAGGCTGCTGCGCTGGATTCAGACGCATGTTGCCGACGCAGTGGAGCCGGCAACCGGACGCAAGATCGTCACGCATCTGCCGCTTCTGGTCATCGACGACGAAGCCGATCATGCCTCCGTCGATACGGGCGAACAGTACTTCGATGCCGACGGCAAGGCTGACGAGGATCATCAGCCGACTGCCATTAACGGTCTCATCCGGCGGATACTGCACGCCTTCCATCGCAAGGCCTATGTCGGGTACACCGCGACGCCGTTCGCCAACATCTTCATTCACGAGCGCGGCGCGACTGCGGAGGCCGGACCGGACCTGTTCCCGTCCGCGTTCATTCACAATCTCGGCTCGCCTTCGAACTACGTCGGCCCGGCGCGCGTCTTCGGTCTCTACAACGGGGAGGAGCGCCAGGGCAGCCTGCCGCTGGTGCGCGAGGTCGACGATCATTGCAGCGACGACGGCCGGTCGGGCTGGATGCCGGTCGGGCACAAGAATACCCATGTGCCGGCGCACGCCGACGAGAGCGCGCTCCCCGCGTCCCTGCGCGAGGCAATCGACGCGTTCATCCTGTCCTGCGCCGCGCGTCATGTGCGTGGGCAGAAGGCACAGCACAGCTCGATGCTGATTCACGTGACGCGCTTCAATGCGGTGCAGCTCGAAGTCCATGCACGTGTTGAGCAGTATCTCCGTTCCATCGACCAGCGTCTGTCGCGGCGAATAGGACATCAGCCGGTCCTGGACAGGCTCGGGGCTCTGTGGACGACTGATTTCGAGCCGACGACGGCAGAGATGGTGGAAAAGGTGCTTGACATGGGCCCGTTTGCCGCCAGCACTTGGGGGGAAATCGCCGAAGTTCTGCCGCTCGTAGTCAGCGAGATCAGCGTGCGAGTGATCAACGGCACGGCAGGCGATGTGCTGGACTACGCTGATACTGCCGATGGCCTGAAGGTGATCGCGATCGGCGGCGACAAGCTGGCGCGGGGCCTGACGCTGGAAGGGCTGTGCACGAGCTACTTCCTGCGCGCCTCGCGGATGTACGACACGCTCATGCAAATGGGACGCTGGTTCGGCTACCGGCCGGGCTATCTCGACCTTTGCCGTCTCTACACCACGCCGGACCTGGTCGAATGGTTCGAACACATTGCAGACGCATCAGAGGAGCTGCGCGACGAGTTCGACATGATGGTGGAAAGCGGCGGCACCCCGCGCGACTACGGCTTGAAGGTCGTGTCCCATCCGGTGTTGATGGTTACCTCGCGCCTGAAAATGCGCGCGGCGAAGAGCCTGTACCTGTCGTTCAGCGGCCACGTCATCGAAACGGTGGCGCTGCATCGCCAGCAACGCCACCTCGAATCGAACTTCGCGGCGTTCAACGATCTAGTTGCCGCGATGGGTGAGGGCAAGCGCGATCCAATACAGCCGCGCCCCGGGACGGAAGATCGGTGGAACGGTGTGCTCTGGGAGAAAGTGTCGCATGAACACGTGACTGATTTTCTGGGGGCATACAGCACGCATCCTGAGGCGATGAAGGCGAACAGTCTCCTGCTGCGTGATTTTATCGTCAAGATGGTCAAGGAAAATGAACTGACCGAATGGACCGTGGCAGTGATCGGCGGTGGAAAGACAGAGAATCCGGTAAGCGTCGCCGGCGTGCCTGTACAGCGCGCCAAGCGGACGGCGAAGTCGCACACGGTGGAGCGGCAGTCGATCGGTCGTCTGCTGTCGCCCAAGGACGAGGGCATTGATTTCGGCATCGAGGCGTGGGAGGCCGCACTGGCAGAGACACGCAAGATATGGAAGGAGGATCCGGCCCGGTTGAAGAACCAGACGGAGCCCGACGTTCCGAGTGGCCCCCTCCTGCGGCGAGTGCGGGGGCACGGTGCTCCGGGAGTACAGGCCCATCCAGAACGCGGGGTGCTGCTCGTCTACCTGCTTGATGTCGAAGGTATCGAAGGCGGACCCGCGTCGGATACGCCGGTTGTTGCCTTCGGCATCAGCTTCCCCGGAAGCCGTTCCGGCACAAAGGTCGAATACAAGGTCAACAACGTGCTGTGGGAACAGGAATATGGCGCCGCTGATTAACGACGAGATCGCGACCGCCTGGCGCGCACTCGCTGGCGAACCGGGCGGGGCGCAGGGCTGGCGCAGCATCGCCATTTCCGGACTGCCTGGTGCCCGCCTTCAGGCAGCGCGGAGATTTCCGGAAAACTGCGAGGCCCTCCTCATCGGCTTCTCGTCGGTCGCGCTGCCGGCGCCGTCCCTGCTTCCGGCCGGAGCAGGCTTTCGCGTCGAGCGCGTTTCGCCGGGCCTGCCGGGCGAGTGGCTTGGCCTGGTCCGGCAGGAAGAGGGCGGGATTGAACTGTTCTCGAGAATGGCGACCGATGTCGTGGCCGCGATGGCGGCGAACGCCTCGGCTCCGCATCAGCGCCAGGTGCAGATCTTCCTCGGCCGCATTCGCGCATGGCAGCAATTCATGAGCAGGAGCTCGGGAGCGCTGAGCGCGGAAGCCGAGCTGGGGCTGAGCGGCGAGCTTGTCTGCCTTGAGCGATTGATCGAGGCAGGGCTGGACCCATATGCCGCGGTTGAGGGCTGGCGGGGTCCTCTCGATGGTCTTCAGGACTTCGAGGTCGGGGCCGGTGCCATCGAGGTCAAGAGTACCCTGGCGCACGACGGCTTCCCGGTGACAATCATGTCCCTCGAGCAGTTGGACGATTCGATTCGCCAGCCGCTGTTCCTGTTCGGTTGCCGTTTCGCCCTTGCGCCGGACGGGCTGTCACTTCCCGCAAGGATCGAAACGATGCGCAGCATGTTCGGGAGCGACCCTGCGGCGGCGGCCCTGTTCGAGAACGCACTGCTGCATGCCGGCTTCGTGGACGCGCATGCCGAATATTACAGCCGCTGCCTGATGGTGGCGGAAGCGCGCCTTCTACTTGTCAACGACGCCTTTCCTCGCATTATCGCGGCGAATGTGCCCGCTGCCATCCGCCATGCGCGCTATGAAATCGATCTGGACCGGGCCGATGCCCCGGCAGCCACGATCGACCATGCCCTCAATCTCACTGGAGCCATCTGAGAATGGAACTCATCGATTTTTTGCAGAAGACGCAGCATGACGTAAGGGAGGAAATGGCTGCCCGCGCTGCCGAACCCGGAGAGGAGACGCCATTCGCCGAACTGATTTTCACCGAGGTGGTCACGAGGCACATGTCCGATATCGGCATGACGTTCGAACCCGAGATCTGCCATTACTCCGCCCGGGTCGGGGAAGGGGTGCTGCGCCTGAGCGGGTATGCACTTTCCGAAGAGGTGGACCAGCTCGACCTGTACGTCAGCCTTTATGAAGGCTGCAACGAACTGGTTGCCATTCCGGATTCGGAGACCACCCGCGCGGCGGAGCAGTGTTCCCGATTTCTCAATCAATGCGTGTCGGGCACACTGTCCACGAGAATGGACGAATCGCACGACGCGTTCGCACTCGTGCAGACCATCGAGAAAGCGTATGCAGGCCTCGAGCAGATTCGCATCTACGTCCTGACGGATCGCAAGGCGAAAACGCGCAACTTTCAGGCTCGCCAGATCCAGGGCAAGACCGTCAAGCTCGAAGTGATGGACATCGAACGACTGTTCAATCACTGGCAAAGCGGCAAGCCACGCGACGAACTCGTTGTCAATTTCGGCGACGTCTGCGGCGGCTCGCTACCCTGCGTGTGGGTGTCGGACGCCGAGGCGGAATACGACTACGCGATGACCGTCTTCCCGGGAGAGGCACTGCGCTTCCTGTATGAGAAATACGGTCCGCGCATCTTGGAGGCGAACGTGCGTTCCTTCCTCAGCCAGACCAACACCGTTAACAAGGGCATCCGCGATACCCTGCGCGAACAGCCCGAGCGCTTCATGGCCTACAACAACGGTGTGGTGATCGTCGCCGACGAGGCACACCTCGAACGCGCGGCGGATGGCAGCCCGGGTATCGCCTGGCTCAAGGGGATGCAGGTCGTCAACGGCGGGCAGACGATGGCCTCGATCTTCTTCACGAAGAAGAAGTTCGCCGGAATCGACCTGCGCAAGGTGCGCGTGCCCGCGAAGATCATCGTGCTGCGGCGCGCCGACGCGCTCTCCGAGGACGCCCTGATCGCCGACATCTCGCGCTATGCGAACTCGCAGAGCGCTGTGAAGGGTTCGGATCACTACGCGAACAAGCCCTTCCATGTCCAGATGGAGAAGCTGGCCATGACGACGTACTGCCCGGACGGCGTCGGCCGCTGGTACTACGAACGCGCGGCGGGCAGCTACAAGGTGATGCTGGATCGCGAAGCCAGATCCGCCGCCGACCTGCGCCGGCTGCAGGAGTCGATGCCGCCGAGCCGCAAGCTCACCAAGACCGATTTCGCCAAGTATCTCTGCGCCTGGATGCAGCTCCCTGACTTGGTCAGCCTGGGCGGACAGAAGGCTTTCCCGGTCTTCATGAAGCGGGTGATGCAGGCCGACGACGAGACGCCGATTCTTCCCGACGCCGCGGAGTACAAGCACATGATCGCAAAAGTGATCATCTTCAAGACCGCGACGAGGCTGCTCAAGAATCGCTTTCCGGCGTTCAAGGCGAACGTCACCGCCTATACCGTCGCGGTGGTCTCCTTGCTGCTTGGTGATCGGATCAGTCTGGACGCGATCTGGCAGAAGCAGGGCATCTCGACGGAACTCGGCAATCAGATCGTGACCTGGTCGGACGAAGTGGACAAGATGCTTCACCAGACGGCGAACGGCCGCATGCTGTCCGAGTGGGCCAAGAAGAAGGAGTGCTGGGGAATTCTGTCGGCGCACGACTGGTCGGCGCCGAGTCGGAACATCCCCGAGGTGACAGTGGCACGCGCCCGCGGTGTCCTCTGATAACGTCGGAACAAATTCATGGAGCAGAAATGGTATTGAAGGATTTTCTCTCGAGCGTGCATCAGGAAGTGCGCGAGCTCATGGCTACCGATGCCGTATCGGCTACCGGAACGCCACAGTTCGCCGAACTCGTGTTCACCGAAGTGTTTGCACGCCACATGGCCGAACGCGGAATCACATTCGAGCCGGATGCTTGCCGTTTTTCCGCGACGATTGATGACCAGGATCTGTTGCTTTGCGGCTATGCTCTTTCCGATGAGCTCGACAGGCTGGATGCCTTCGTGAGCGTCTACAGCGGCGATGACGAGCCGCGCTCGATCAGCGAGCAGGATGCTCTGGATGCCGCCGAACAGTGCGGACGTTTTCTCGGCATGTCGGCCGGCGGCACGCTGGCTGCGCACGTCAACGAGTCGCACGACGCGTTTCCCCTGATTTCCACCATCGCAAGTGCATGGCCCGGCATGTCGGAAGTACGAATTCACGTGCTGACCGACATGTGCGCAGGAACCATGCTGTTGCCATCGCTTGATATCGGAGGCAAGACCGTGCCGGTCGAGGTCGTGGACATCGAGCGCGTTTTCGATCAGCAGCAGGACGTGGAGCTGCAGTCGCGTTTCCGTGCCCTGGCCACCTTCCGCGAAGAATGGATGGCATCGATCCAGGCCGACGTGCAGGCTAGCGGGGAAAGTGCAACCGCCATGTTCGCCGAAGATGCCGCGGCACGCCTGACCGACGCCGAGGAGTTCGCGGACTTCCAGCATTGTCGGTTCGACGGAACCGCCGCGGGACGCGCGCCCATGCGCGTGGACGGCCATGCATTCGACGATGCGGATGGTACGCTGGCGCTGATGGTCGTCGATTTTTCCGGGTCCCCCGATATCGAGCATATCGATACCGATGGCGCGCGAGTCCGCTTCGACATGCTGGAACGATTTGTCGAGGCATCGCTGGGCGCAGATCTGTCGGAAGACGCGAGTCTGGCGGGCACCCCGGTCGCCGGACTGGCATCGGACATCGTTCGCATGCGGCCCGGGACCCTGCGCATTCGGCTGTACCTGGTCACGGACCGGCTGTCGGACTTCGGCGGCGAGCTGCCGGGAAGGGATGAGCTGTCGGGTATCGCACTGGAACGGCATGTATGGGATGCGGCACGCTTTCACCGGGCTTCGGAATCCGTCAGTGGACGGGACGATCTGGAAGTGGATTTCTGCGCCGGCGGTACCGGCGGAATCCCTGCCCTGCATGCCGGTTCCGCCGATGGCGACTATGAAGGCTACCTGTGCACCATTGCTGGCCCGGTGCTCGCCGAGATCTACGAACGTCATGGAAGCCGGCTTCTCGAAGGGAACGTCCGATCATTCCTCAGCACGAAGGGAAAGATCAACTCCAGCATTCAGACCACCATTGCCGAGAAACCGGCAATGTTCTTCGCGTATAACAACGGCATTGCGGCGACTGCCGAAGCCGTCGAATTCGAGCCTGCCACCTCGCGGATCGTCAGGGCAACCAATCTCCAGATTGTCAATGGCGGCCAGACCACGGCATCCCTGGCGGCCGCATGGCGGGCCGGGCACGACTTGTCGAAAGTATGCGTGCAGATGAAGCTGTCTGTGCTCTCTCCAGCACGCGCCGGCGAGCTCATACCGCTGATCGCACGGTTCGCGAACAGCCAGAACAAGGTCAATGAATCGGACTTTTTTGCTAATCACCCGTATCACCACCGGCTGGAGCAGCTGTCGGAGCGCGTCATTGCACCGGCAGTGGATGGAGGCGAGCGGACACGATGGTATTACGAACGATCACGTGGGCAGTATGTCAACGAACAGAAGAACCTCGACAGCGCGGGCAAGAAGCGTTTCCTCGAGTTGAACCCGAAATCGCAGCTGCTGACAAAGCTCGATGTCGCGAAACTCGAGAACACATGGAAGGGGCTGCCGCACAAGGTCAGCAACGGCGCGCAGAAGAACTTTGTTTTCTTCGCCGGCTGGCTGGCGAAGCGCTGGAACGAGAACGACAGCGCGTTCGACGAACTCTATTTCAGGAATCTGGCAGCGATGGCGATCCTGTTCCGCCATACCGAGCGACTCGTCGGCGAGCAGTCCTGGTATCAGGGCTCGTACCGCGCCAATATCGTGACCTACGCTCTGGCCGTACTCCAGTTCACGGTACTCAAGAGCGGGAAGGGCAGGCAGCTCGATCTGGACGAAATCTGGTCCATGCAGGATGTTCCTGCGCCACTCAGCGATCAGATAGCGGCCACCGCGAGGGCCGTGCTTGGGGTTCTGACTGATCCGGGGCGCCCACGTGTGAACGTGACGGAGTGGGCAAAGCAGGAGGCTTGCTGGGAGCGCGCACGCGACGCTGCCGTGCCGCTGAGCCAGCAGGTCTTTGATAACCTGGTCGATCCGATTGCTCGCAAGTATGCCGAAGGTGGCGGGATGCAGCACGTGGGCTATGGTGTCTTTGCGAGAACGGCTGTCCTAGGCATCCATCCGACGCAGTGGGAGGAACTGCGACAGTGGGGAAGTGCCAACGCGTTGCTCGACACGCGCGAGGCAGATCTGCTCAGGTCCGCCACTCGGATCCCCAAGTTTGTCCCGTCAGTGAAGGATTGCGAGCGGATCTGGACGATTCGCTCCAAGCTGATCAAGGAGGGTTTCGGGGAACCCGAGGAACGTCTTAGGGCTTGAGCGCACTAGTCCGGGTGCTCCGCCCGGATGTCGCTCAATGCGTGGTTGAGTATAAAAAACGGCCTGAGTACGCCGTTTTTATACATTCGACGTGGAAATGCGCGGCCGGACGCAGTGGCAGTTCTGCAGTGATGTCGATTGTCGCCGTAAATCCGACACACCGTCCAATCAGCCAGTCGTCGTGCAGCGCAATCGTACTTGCTCGGACGCGAGCCGGTTGTCCTCAAGCTGCGCTGAAGAGGAGCAAGCCCTCGACAACACCTTCGCTACGAAGGGATGGGCAATATGAAAATATTCCCAAAATATTGCTGATATATAACCGTTACTTGTCATATATTGCATCCATATTGGAGGGGTACTATGGATGTTGGGGCTAAACGACGAAAGTTGTTGAGCTTGCCGAGGCAAGGGTCAATAAGACTTTGAAAGACCTGTAGCTGATCGGAAGTCTTTCGAACCGCTCGGCGTACGAGTTTGAGGATGCCGATGTTCGCAAGATGTTCAGCGCGCTTCAGAGGGCGCTGGGCGCAGCAAAAGGTCATTTCTCAAAGACGGTTGACGGTGGAAGCGGCGAGTTCAAGCTTTAATCCGTGAGCGTTGTAAAAAGTAAGAAGAAAAAGGGGTACTCTTGTCAAAGATTCAATTCCTTAAGAACGAGGCCAACAAGGTTGAAGGACTTGCGTATGCAGGTTTCGAGACTTTTCGTGGCTCACCCTACACAAGCTGCGCACGCGAGACCGGGCAAAACAGTCGTGACGCGGCCTTCGGCAACGCGCCAGTACAGGTAGCATTCAACCTCCGGGAGATCCCGCGGTCCGAGGTTCCCTTTGCAGATCAACTTCAGCACTCGATTGACTGCTGCCTCAAATCACCGCGCGACCAGAAAACCAAGGCGCACCTCGAACGCGCCCGTGCCCAGATCATGGCGCCTACAGTCAAGGTTCTGGAAATCGCTGATCTGCACACAACAGGCCTTACTGGCCCGGTAGACGACGAGAGCTCGGTATTCGCGGCGCTCGTCAAGGGCGACGGTGTTACAAACAAGTCAGACCCCACATCGGCGGGGTCTTACGGTATTGGCAAGAATGCTGCCTATGCTGTTTCCGACCTTCAGACCGTGATCTATTCCACCTGCTACCAGGAAGGGGGAACAGAAAAAATCAGCTTTGCTGCGCAGGGCCGGCTGCGACTGATTTCTCATACGGATGGTGACCGGAAGCTGTCTGCCGAGGGCTATTGGGGCAATGACAACTTCACGCCTCTTACCTCTGCGTCAGAAGTTCCCGGCTGGGTAGCACGGGACAGGATTGGTACGTCGATTTTCTCGGTTGGCTTCCGTGAACAGGACCGCTGGGCGGACCGCATGCGTCTTTCTTTGGCCACCAATTTCTTTCTCGCGATCAGGCGCAACGAGATCGAGTTTTCGGTCGATGGCGTAAAGCTGAACCAGCCCTCAATCGAAAGCATTCTGGAATCCCCAGCGCTAGCCGATATCGCCGCAGCGTCCGATGAGACTGCGAGCTTGGATCGTGCGAAGCGTCTGATGCTGTGCATCGGCTCAGACGCAGCAATCCGCCACAAAATTTCGGTAAAGGGTCTGGGTGACTTCGATCTTCACCTGCTGATCGCGGAGAACATGCCGCGTGAAATTCATATCCTGCGAAACGGTATCTACATCTGCGACAATTTCGGCAAGTTCGGACTGCCGATGCGCGCTTTCCGGGGAACGAAAGAATATATTGC
>JAQGLR010000299.1 GCA_028292765.1 Massilia sp.
ATGCACGTTTTTGTAGTTGTTTGACCAATCCGTTTCGCGGACGTGCCCTGCGGGTGCGCCTACGAAACGGATTTTTTTCTAGGAGATAAGTATGCGTAAGAACCTGACCAAATCCGTTGTTGCCGCCACCGTCCTCGCCCTCGGCGTGAGCGGCTGCGCCGACATGAGCGCCACCCAGCGTGGCACCGCAACCGGCGCCGGCGCCGGCGCAGCGCTCGGCGCGCTGATCGGCGGCACCACCAGTGGCGGCGGCGGCGAACGCGCGGCCAAGGGCGCCGTCCTCGGCGGCGCTGCCGGCGCAGTGATCGGCAACATCTGGTCCAAGCGCATGGAGCAGCAGAAGCAGGCAATGGAGCAGGCCACGCGCGGCACCGGCGTGCAGGTTTCCCAGACCTCGGACAACCGCCTGAAGCTCGACATCCCGAGCGACGTGTCGTTCGACACCGGCCGTTCCGACATCAAGCCGAACTTCCAGCCGGTACTGGAGCGTTTCGCCCAGACGCTGAACGAAAACCAGGCCACCAACGTGGTCATCATCGGCCACACCGACAACACCGGCACCGCGGCCATCAACCAGCCGCTGTCGGTCGACCGCGCGGCGCGTACCCGCGACTACCTGGCAGGCCGTGGCGTCAACCCGGGCCGCATCAGCATCGAAGGCCGTGCCGACCGTCAGCCGATCGCCACGAACAACGACAACGCCGGTCGCGCACGCAACCGCCGTGTCGAGATCTACGTCGCCGAGCCAGCACGCGGCTAATACGGTCCAGGTACTTGCCTGACCCCTACCCATGCGCGCCTCGCGCGCATGGGTGTTTTTTGTTCGTCGTCCCCCTCGCTTCCTTCTGCCCTCCCTCCTGTTTGCCCGGCCAGGCATCGTCGCGTCTATACGCCCGTCACCCCGGTTTATAGCTGTTGTATTCGGCAAACAAAAATACAATCCGGTTTGACTTTTGTTTGTCCGAAATGCTTTTATGTTGCCCTCAGCCGCGCTCAGCTGCTTGAGCACTCTGTTTAACAGCAACAGGTACGGCAAGGGCCAGCCAGCCGGCGCCTACCAGCTGGGCGGCCTGGACCGCTTCAGCAACTGGACGGACGAGTGCTCGGTCAACGAGTGGACCACGGCCCACCTGGCGTACTCGTACACCGGCTTCAAGAACTGGACCCTGTCGGCCAACGTGCGTAACCTGTTCGACAACGCGGCACCGTACCATTCGTCGGAAGGCACGAACGGCTTCAACGCCCAACTGCACAACGGCATGGGCCGCACCTTCCGCCTGACCGCCGGCTACAAGTTCTGATCGACAAGTAGTTGAGTTGAGGTAAATGAAAGCCGCCCCGCGCAAGCCGGGCGGCTTTTTCGTGCGCGCGGTCCATGCCGCTTGCGTGCGTATCAGCCCGCTCGCGTCGTGTATGCTCGACCCGAGTCCCCAGCCCGGAGCCACGCATGCAAGACGACCCGATCCGCATCGTCGACGAACAGATCATCGCAAGCGACTATTTTCCCCTTAAAAAGATCACCTACGAGCAGCGCCGCGCCGACGGCAGCGTGCAGCGCGAAACGCGCGAGGTCTACGCCAGCGACGACGGCGTCACCGCCCTGCTCTACAACCGCGAGCGCCGCACGGTGCTGCTCACGCGCCAGTTCCGCATCGGCGCCCGCGCAGCCGGCCACCACGGCTCCATGATCGAGACCGCCGCCGGCATGCTCGAAGGAGCCGATCCCCTCGAGCGCATGCGCGCCGAGATCCGCGAGGAACTGGGCTACGACGTGACCGGACTGCGCCAGGTGATGACCCTGTTCGCCAGTCCCGGCACGATCACCGAACGCCTGCATTATTTTGTGGGCGAATACCGTCCGGAAGACCGCTGCAGCGATGGCGGCGGCAAGGAAGACGAAGGCGAGGACATCGAGGTGCTGGAACTCGGTTTCGACGATGCGCTGGCCCGGCTTGCGAGCGGCGAGATCGAAGACGTCAAAACTGTCGTGTTACTGCAATACCTGCAGTTGCATATCCTGGGCCTGGCGGGCTGACACGGCAGCAGCGCGGGGCAGGTACTCGCCCGTCCTTGAAAAAGATTCCGTGTGGCGGCGCCGGTTCGACCGCGCGCAATATCGCCTCCGTTCGACGGCGCGATAGTGTTGCTTCCCCCTGGCAACATTCCCTCGTGCCATCATGTTCGATACCCCTGCTGCCGCCGCCCTTGCTACCGCTACCGCTGCTACTGCTGCGCCCGACTCAGCCATGCGGGATGCTCCCGGCGCGGCGGCGCTGTGGCGGCCGTCGGCGGTCGCCCTCTGGAGCCTCGTGTTCACGCCGGTATTCGGTTCCTGGCTCCTGATGCGCAACTGGCAGGCGCTCGGCCAGCCGCATGCGGCCGCGGCGGCGCGCCGCTGGCTGCACGCCAGCCTCGGCATGCTGGCGCTGGAACTGCTCGCCGGCGCCATCAACCGGCGCCTGAACGGCGGCCCGCACCTCGTGCAATGGCTGGCGCTGGCCTGGCTCGGCCTGTGGCTGCTCGCCGCCGCCCTGCCCCAATGGCAGCTGGTGCGGCGCCGCTTCGGGCACGCCTATGCACGGCACGAATGGAACGGCGCGCTGGCAACCGCGGTCGCCTTCGGCGCGGCCAGCTGGAGCGCGGGCGCGCTGCTGACCTGGTTGCTGCTGGCGTTTACCTGAAAGACCGCAGGGTGGGCGGCACGGTGTGTACGCTGCCGTACAAAGTTCCAGCGACCCCAGCGCGTATACTAGGCGCTTGAGGGAAACGGAAATTGTATGCTTGCCATTCTTGAACGAATCGACCCGCACAGCGACCGCATCGACCTGCTGGTCGAGCTGGTCGACAGCCTGCGGCCGCGCCGGCGCCATCGTTCGCGCGCGCTCGAGGCGGTGCGCACACTCACGCAGCTGTTGCGCGGCAATCCCGAGCAGGCCTGGGCGCTGCGCTGCTATATCGTCACCCTGCTGGAGAAGCGCCGCCACACCAGCCTGTACAGCGACATCGGCATCCTCTCGAACGACGGCTTCTTCACCGAACTCAAACGCAGGATCGCGTACCGCTTCCTGCCGCCCGCGCTCGACGACCTGTACCTGTCGGACGCGCTCGACCAGGCGCTGTATGCGGACAACGATTACGAATGGGTGCGCTCGGTGCCGGACGCGGACTGGCTGGCCCTGTTCGACGTCGTCGCCGAGGCCCCGCCGCCGCTCGATGCCGCCCCCGACCGTGCGCGCGTGACCACGGTGATCGGCATGCTGGACGCCATCCGTACGCTCTCGTGCCGGGTCTGCGCGCTGGGACTGGAACCGCGCCTGGTGCATAGCTACAGCGAGATCGAAGACTTCGACTCGCCCTTCCTGATGCAAAACATCGAGGTCAACCGCTACCTCGACGAATACGGCCGCTTCCTCGAAGGCGGCGTGGAACGGCCGGACGACGCGCTCCACCTGCTGGTGATGCTCGACCAGTGCGAGGGCGTGATCGCCAGGATCCGGCGCAATTCGCTCTCGTTCGGCACCAGCGTCGCCCTGACCTATGTGCTGGTGGCCATCACCCAGAGCATCGGCCGGCTGCGCAAATTGCTGTTCCTGGTCGACCTCGGCGACGCTGCGGCGCACTCCACTCATGTCGCCAATTCGCCGCTCGCGCTGCCGGCCCCGGCCGCCGTACCGGGCACCCGCTCGTTCGCACCCGGCGCACTGGTGGCGGCCGTCCACACGCCCCAGCCGCCGCGGCCGTTGACGGCGCGCCGCGCGGCCGCCGTCGAGCTGGCCCAGGAACTGGTCGAGGCGCACAACACGAAATACCGCGTGCGCGGGCTGATTCACGACAATATCGACCTGCTGGCGCGCAACGTCACCGAAAACGCCAGCCGTACCGGCGAGCACTACATCGCGGAAAGCCGCGCCCAGTTGCGCGGCATGTTCAAGGCCGCCGCCGGGGCCGGCTTCATCGTCGGCTTCATGGCGCTGTTCAAGATCCTGCTGGGTTACCTGCGCGCCGCGCCCCTGGTCGAAGCTTTTCTCTTCAGCATGAACTATTCGCTCGGCTTCATGCTCGTGCACATGCTGCGCTGGACCATCGCCACCAAGCAGCCTGCCATGACGGCCCAGCGCATCGCCGCCGGCCTGCACAGCCGCGACGGCCAGCGGATCGACTTCGACAGCATGGCCGAACTCGTCAACAAGGTATTCCGTACCCAGATCGTTGCCGTGCTCGGCAACGTCGCCGTCGCCTTTCCGACCGCCTTTGTCATCGCGATCGCGTACCAGCAAATGACGGGGCAGCATCTCGTCACGCCCGACAAGGCGCACCACCTGCTGCACGACATCGACCCCTTCGGTAGCCCGGCCCTGTTCTACGCGGCCATTGCCGGGGTCTGGCTGTTCGTCGCCGGCCTCATCTCCGGCTACTACGACAACAAGGCCCTGTACACGCGCATGGGCCAGCGCGTGCGCCAGTTGCGCTGGCTCGGCCGGCTGCTGGGGACCGAGCGGCGCGCCCGGGTGTCGCGTTATGTCGAGGACAACCTGGGCGGCCTGATGGGGAATTTCTTCTTCGGCATCCTGCTCGGCACCACCGGCACCGTCGGCTACCTGCTCGGGCTGCCGCTGGACATTCGCCACGTCACTTTCTCGACCGCGAATTTCGCCACGGCACTCGTCAGCCTCGACTATCAGATAACATGGGCAGAGGCCGCTAATGCGGCGCTGGGCGTGGCGCTGATCGGCGCGGTCAACCTGCTGGTCAGCTTCCACCTGGCGCTGTCGGTGGCGCTGCGCGCACGCAAGATCCAATTCACGCGCAGCGTCCTGCTGCTGCGCGCACTCGGCCGGCGCTTCCTGCATGCGCCGATCGACTTTTTCATCGGCCCTAAGGACGTGGACGCCAAAGCGGACATCTCCGACGCCGATACCACGGCTACAAGGGAAGCAAAATGAACAAACAACGCGTCACATGCTGGCTGGCCGCACTCGCCCTCGTCGGCGCCGTCGCCTCCTGCCGCAGCCTTCCCACCGTCGACCCGTCACCAGCCGACCCCGCCCAGACCAACCCGACGGTATCGACAGCGCGCGGCACCCTGTCCAAGGGGCAGGCCTCGAACCTGCTCCAGCGGCGCTGGGCCAACGCCACGGCCGACCTGAAGGCGCTCGCCGTGCTCGAGGAGCAGGCTACCGGCGTGCCGCTGATCGCCGGCAACCAGGTGCAACTGCTGTTCGACGGCCCGGCGACCATGCGCGAAATGATGGCGGCCGTGCGCGGCGCCACCAGCTCGATCAACCTCGAGACCTATATCTTCGACCAGGACCCGATCGGCCTGCAGTTCGCCGAATTGTTGATGGAAAAACGGCGCCAGGGCGTGACGGTGAACGTCATGTACGACAGCGTCGGCACGCTCGGCACGCCCCAGGAGTTTTTCGACCGCATGCGCGAGGCGGGCATCAACCTGCTCGCCTTTAATCCGATCAACCCGGCCAAGGCCAAGGGCAACTGGTCGATCAACAACCGCGACCACCGCAAGATCATGGTGGTGGACGGCAAGCTTGCTTTCACGGGCGGCATCAACATCAGCAGCGACTACGCCAACAGCTCCCTGTTCCGCTCGCGCCGCTCGACGAAGAACGTCGACAAGAACAAGGTCGGCTGGCGCGACACCCACGTGCGCATCGAAGGGCCGGCCGTGGCGACCCTGCAATGGGCATTCGTCAACAACTGGGTGCGCCAGGAAGCCGGCGACCTGCCGCCAAGCGATTATTTCCCGCGCCTGGGCCCGGTCGGCGACAAGTTCGTGCGCGTGCTCGCCACCGAACCGAATGGGCACTCGGAGATCTACAGGTCGCTGCTGGTTGCCATCAACGAAGCCAGGAAGTCCGCCCACATCACCTCGGCCTATTTCGTGCCCGACCAGCAGGTGATCGACGCCCTTGTCGCGGCGGCAAAACGCGGGGTCGACGTCAAGCTGGTGCTGCCGGGCGTCTCCGACCACGGCCTGGTGATGCATGCGGGACGCGCCTTCTACGAGCCGTTGCTGGCGGGCGGCGTGCGCATCTTCCAGCTGCAGGTGGCGGTGCTGCACGCGAAGACGGCGGTGATCGACGAAGCCTGGTCGACGATCGGCTCGGCCAACATCGACCGCCGCAGCTTCATCCACAACTACGAGCTCAACGTGGTCGTGATCGACCCGGCCTTCGGGCGCGACATGGAAAGCGCCTTCAATGAAGACCTGCGCGATTCGAAGGAAGTGACCCTGGAGCAATGGCGCAACCGGCCGTGGACCGACCGCGTCAAGGAGTGGGCCTCGCGGTTGACCGAGTACTGGATCTGATCGAGGTGATCCATGTCCGGGTGATCTTGACCCAGGGTGGCGGCTCTGCCGCCCACCCTAGGCAAGCCCCTCAGATTCCAGCGGCGAGCATGCCTTCCGACGCCGGCGCCCAGATACTCCCGCTGCGCAGGAATTTTTCGGTGACGATGACGCGGAAGGTGTTCGTCAGCACGTCCCAGCCGTAGCGGTCGATCTCGACCCGCTCGTGTTCGACCCGCAGCAGGTTGAACGAATTGACTTCCCCCCGCCCCCGCGTCGAGGTCGCCGTGCCGGCCTGCACCACCAGCGCCGCATAGGCGTCGATCTGGTAACGGCTCGCGGTGCTGGCCGCATGGCTGACGTGCATGTGGCCCGCCAGCAGCACGTCGACGCCGCATTCGGCAAACACTGCCATCGCCATCGACGCCCGGTCCACCAGGTTCTTTTCCTCGAAAGTGGTCGGCAGGTCGAAGGGGTGGTGGGTGACGACGATGCGGGTGACGGCGGGATCAATGCCTTCCAGCTGCGCCCGGATGCCCGCTACCTGCTCCTTGTTGAGGCGCCCGTCCTTGATGGTCAGCGAACGCGCGGTGTTCACCCCCAACACCGCGATTTCTTCGTCCATATACACCGGATCGAGGTCGTCCGTGATGTAGCGCTTGAAGCGGTCCAGGGGTTTGACGAAGCGGCGGAAGACGTTGTACAGAGAAATGTCATGGTTGCCCGGCACCACGATCTGCGGCCCCGGCAAGGTGTCCAGGAAAGCGCGCGCTTCCTCGAACTGTTCGACCTTCGCACGCTGGGTCAGGTCGCCGGAGACGACGACAAGGTCGGGTGCGATCGAATGGATGAGGTCGCGCAGTGGCCTCAGCAGGGCCTGGTCGACACGCCCGAAATGCAGGTCGGACAGGTGGATGAGTGTTCGCATCGGATTCCTCAGGGATGGTTGTCTGGTTGCGACGCGCGCTTGCGCTGGGCGCGCGCGGCCTGGCGCCGGCGCAGGGTGGCCGTCCCGGTGACGCAGATCGCCAGCCAGGCGCAGCCCTCGGCCATTCCCGCCAGCACGTCGGACAGGTAATGCGCCCCCAGGTACAGGCGCGAGCCGGCCACCAGCGCGATCATCGCGCAGGCCGCGATGACGATGAGGGCGCGTGCGCGCCAGCTGCGCGCCTCGCGCGTGAAATAGCAGGCCAGCAGGCCGTATAGAAGCGTTGCCGCGACGCTGTGGCCGCTCGGGAAGCTATAGGTCGTCAAGGTCAGGATCGGCTCGTCGAAATGCGGACGCGCGCGCGCGAAGGTGTGCTTCATCGCCACGTTCAGCAGCATGCCGCCGGGCACGGTAACGAGCAGGGTCAGCATCCAGTGGCGCGCCCGGCGCCGGTACAGCCAGGCCGCGGCCAGCGCCGTCAGCGTCAGCACGCCCGGCGTGCTGTGCAGGTGGGTGACCCCGAGCAGGAAGGTGCGCAACAGGTCGTTCCCATACGCATGCGCGTGCAGCCAGGCTGCCAGGCGCAGGTCGAGTTCGGTGATCGGCGCGCCCTCCACCACCGCTCCGGCGATCCGCGCAAAGGCGGCCATCGCCAGCAGCAGCGCCAGCACGCCCAGGGTCAAGTGCAGGCCGAGCGCTTCTGCGGGAGAAAAGCGCGCGGCGACGAAGCGTTGCAGGCGGGCAGTGAGTGATTTTTCCATAGCGGTCAAATGGGGATGCATGGCAAAAAAACCACACCTAAAATATTTAACTGTGGTTTTGTACAGTACCTGTGGATTTATACAGTAGTTATGCTATTCTGTTTTCACTGACCAACATAATTCAAACAAGGGATACGTCGATGACCACTCTGAACAACGCCTTCGGCCTGGAATACGCTCCTGCACCTTTTCTTATGCGCTTTGGCCGTCGCGAAATCCTGATCACCCGTGACTTCCGCAAGCGCTTCTACCCGATCAATCCGATCATCGAGTGCGACACCGGGGTCGAGCCGGGCCACCTGGAAGTGCTGATCTTCGGCCGCTGGCTCCTGATCCTGTCCAAAGCGCATTAAGCAATGCGCTGCGTGCAGCGCCCGATCTGAATGCTGATCGGGCGCATGCATTGAAATTCTTATATCGATAGCTGAAATCATTCGTTTTCTTCGGATCAGCGGAGCAATACCCTAGCGGTAATCCCCTGCTCACTCATCACTCATCCGAAAGAAACGCATGTTCAAGAAAATCGCCCATACGCTGGCAGCCGCACTGGCAGTGACGACACTGCTGGCCCAGCCGGCAGCCTTTGCGGCCGACCTCACCCTGCTGAACGTCTCCTACGACCCGACGCGGGAGCTGTACCAGGATTTCGATAAAGCTTTCTCCAGCCACTGGAAAGCGAAGACCGGCGACAACGTCACGGTGCGCCAGTCCCACGGCGGCTCCGGCAAGCAGGCGCGCGCCGTGATCGACGGGCTCGCGGCCGATGTCGTCACGCTGGCATTAGCCTATGACATCGATGCTATCAGTGAACGCGGCCTTATCGCGCACAACTGGCAGGGCCGCCTGAAGAACCGCAGCGCGCCGTACACCTCGACCATCGTGTTCCTGGTGCGCAAGGGCAACCCGAAAGGCATCCGCGACTGGGGCGACCTCGTCAAGCCGGGCGTCTCGGTCATTACCCCGAACCCGAAGACCTCGGGCGGCGCGCGCTGGAACCACCTCGCAGCCTGGGGCTATGCCCTGCGCCAGCCGGGCGGCAGCGAAGCGACTGCGCGCGACTTCATCAACCGCCTGTACAAGAACGTGCCGGTGCTCGACTCGGGCGCCCGTGGCGCCACCACGACCTTTGTCGAGCGCGGCATCGGCGACGTCCTGCTGGCCTGGGAAAACGAAGCGCTGCTGGCCCTGCGCGAACTGGGCCCCGGCAAGTTCGAAATCGTGGCGCCCAGCGTGAGCATCCTGGCCGAGCCGCCGGTTGCCGTGGTCGACAAGGTGGTCGACAAGCGCGGCACGCGCGCGGTGGCCCAGGCCTACCTCGACTACCTGTACAGCGATGTGGGCCAGGATATTATCGCGAAGAACTATTACCGTCCCTCGGTCGAGAAGTTCTCGCGCAAGTACGCCACGCAATTCCCGAACATCAAGCTGTTCACGCTCGATACGGTTGCGGGCAACTGGACCCAGGCCCAGAAGGCGCACTTTGCCGATGGCGGTGTGTTCGACCAAGTCTACCAGCCCGGCAAAAAATGACTTGAAATCCGTCTGATAACCACGACTTTGCTGGTTCGATAAGTCGTGGCCGCCCGCATGCTCAGACCATCCGGGACGGGCCTTCCCCTACTACTCAGGAAAGGAAGCCGTCATGTCCGTCAAACTTCGCAACATCAACGAACAGGTGCTCGTCATCACCGGCGCCAGCAGCGGTATCGGCCTCACTACCGCCCGCATGGCCGCGGAACAAGGCGCCAGGCTGGTGCTGGCCGCACGCAACGGCGAAGCCCTCGACCAGCTGGCGAGCGAACTGCGCCGCCGGGGCGCCCAGGTAGCGACCGTGGCAGCCGACGTCGGCAGCGCCCCGGATGTCGAACGCATCGCCCAGACGGCGCTCGAGCGTTTCGGACGCATCGACACCTGGGTCAACAACGCGGGCGTCGGCACCTTCGGCCGCCTGGAAGAAGTGTCGCTGGAAGACCACCAGCGCCTGTTCCAGACCAACTTCTGGGGCGTGGTGAACGGCTCGCTGGAAGCGGTCAAGCGCATGAAGCTGCGCGGCGGCGGCGCCCTCATCAATGTCGGCAGCGAAGTGTCGGACCGCTCGGTTCCCCTGCAAGGCATGTACGCCGCGTCCAAGCACGCCGTCAAGGCCTTTACCGAAGCGCTGCGGATGGAACTGGAAAAGGAAGGCGCGCCGATCTCGGTCACGCTGGTCAAGCCGGCGGGAATCGACACGCTGTTCGCGGTGCACGCGAAGAACTACATGGAGAAAGAGCCGGCACTGCCGCCGCCCGTGTATGCCCCGGAAATCGTGGCCAGGGCCATCCTGCATTGCGCGCAGCATCCAAAGCGCGACGTCTTCGTGGGCGGCGCCTCGAAAATGATTTCGTCCAGCAATGCCACCATGCCGCGCATGCTCGACCACTTCATGAACGCATCGATGTACCGCCTGCAAAAGTCGAAGGCCGACAAGATGCCGGGCCGGCGTGACGCCCTGCATGCACCCGATCCCACCCAGACCCTGCGCGAGCGCCAGGGCATGACGGAACGGTCTGTCAGGGAAACTTCGGTCTACACGGCGGTCAGCCTGAACAAGAAACCGCTGGCGGCCGCCCTGCTCGGCGGCGGCGCCCTGCTCGCGGCCTGGGGCCTGGCGCGGCGCAATGGCGCCCGGACCGCCTGGTCCGCTTGATACCGGTTTTGCCTGGCGGGGCCTCGCCGCGCCAGGCAAAACTGTCGTCTATTTATCTATCGCGACGGTTCGCTTCCCGGCGGCTGGCTTGCCAGGAAGTCGGTATCTTCTTCCGTGAGCGGAAGGTCGGGAATCGATTCGATGCGGTCGGTATCGATGTCCGCGCCATCCTTGGCCACCGTGTCGCGCCCGGCCGCGGCGCGCTCGCCAGTGCCGCCGACATCGCTGTCGCTCGAGAAATCGGCATCGCCGACGTCGGGGCCGGCGGTGTCGCCAGCGTAGCTTTCTTCTTCCTCGTTCGTGCCCCGGTCGAGGTGGACCAGCTGGTCGTCGTCGAGGTTGCTTGCAAAGCCCGGGCCGCCCATGACATCGCTGCCGGTATCGGACAAGTCGCTCGGGCCGAGCGCATCGGTGCCATGGCCCTTGCCAAGGCTGCGGTCGGGACGTTCCGGGAAGTTGTCCGGATCAAGTGTGCTAGCGCCAGTCATAATGCCTCCGTGAAGATGGTTGTCAGTTAGGTTCAGGCTACAGAAATTGTTCGACACGCGTCGCCGCGTAGGCCTGAAACCGGGAAAAAATCAGCTCAAGAGCGCTCTAGAACGCGTGGCGCATGCCGACGTTCAGGGCCGAGTTACCGCTACCTCGCGAACTGGCGTTGCCGACCGTATAGCTGGCGCCGTTGCGGTTGCGGATGTGCGACCAGGCCGCGTAGAAATCGGTGCGGCGCGACACCGCATGGCTGGCGCCGACGGCGAACTGGTTCGCGTCCTGGTTGGCGAGGTCGCGGTCGTCCTTGGTGATGTACGACGCCAGGAAGGTGGTGCCCTGCGCGACCGGCACCGCCATGCCGACCAGCACGTCGCGGCTGTTGCTGGAGGCGGTGCGCGCGATGCCCGCGCCATACGGATTGTCGGGATTGAACAGGGGCGACCCGGCCCAGCCGCGGCTCAGGCTGTAGGCGGCATAGGCCGTGCCCCAGCCGAGGCGCAGGTTGGCGGCCAGGATCGAATTGCGGGCGACGGCGTCGTTGCTGGTTTTACTGTTGAACTGGACGCGCACCGCGCTCTGGTTCTGGTGGGCGGCGCGCACGGTCAGCGGTCCGCGTTCGATGCCGACGGTCATGCCCCAGGCGCGCCCGGCTGGCGAGGTGTCGACCTGTTGCTTGAACGAATACGAGGCGCCGGCAGACAGGCCGGGCCTGAGCGCGCCGTAATACTGCACGCTGTTGTCGACGCGGCGCCCGCCCCCGATCAGGTTGCTTGCGCTGCCGGCCATGCCGCCCTTGAACGGATCGGCAACGTCGGTCAGCGCCAGGTATTGCAGGCTGTGCTGGCGGCCGACCGTCAGCGCGCCGAATTCGCCGGCCAGGCCTACCCAGACCTGGCGCAGGGCATGATCGCCATCCACGCCGGCGCGGCCGGTGTCGACGCGCACCCCGGTCTCCAGCGCAAAGATTGCCGCCGTGGTCTCGCCCACCGGTTCGCTGCCCTGGATGCCGATGCGCGACTCCGAGGCCAGCCCGCTGCCGACCGTTGTCGCGCAGGGACCCGCGCAGCCCTTCTGGCTGACGACGCCCGCATCGATCACGCCGTAGGTCGTGACCCCGTTCTGGGCGCGTACCGAAGCGGCGCTTCCTCCGAACATGGCGATGGTGGCGATCGTGACGAACAACTTGAGCATCGGCGTATCCTCTCTACGCCTCTACATTACCTCTCCCAGACGGTTTCATCTGTCGAATGTCGCACATACGGCTGACCAGATTGGCTTCTCTTTTTGTAGGTGGATTCCGACGCATACTGTTCGAATCTGCTAGTAGCGCCTCTGGCGCAACCGTAATTGTTCCTTTACCACCACGTTTTACCGTAAGCGGCGCGCCATCGGCCCTGCCATCCAGCGCCCTGTTTCGTGGGAATTGTCCGGCAACCGGCGCACCCCCAGCTATATGACGTATCAGGCAGGCATGCGACAATTACCGGATGAATTTATCGGACTTCCAGGCGCTGTTTCGCGCCACGCCCTATCCGTATCTCGTGATGACGCCCGACCTCACCATCGTCGGGGCCAGCGGGGCGTACCTGCGCTCGGTGCGGCGCACCGAAACCGACATCGTCGGACGTTACGTCTTCGAGGCTTTCCCCGAGGACCCGGACAATCCGGAGGCGACCAACATCACCGAAGTCAGGGCGTCGCTGCTGCGCGCCCTTGCCAAGTGCGAGCCCGACACCACCGCTTTCGTACGCTATGCGGTACCGGTCGTGACGGCCGAAGGGACCAGGTTCGAGGAACGCTACTGGAGTACCGTGCACACGCCGGTGCTGGACGAAAACGGCAAGCCGGTCCTGGTGTTCCAGAATCCGGTCGATGTCACCGAGTTGTACCGCTTCGACGAACAGTCGCAGTCGGCGTCGCTCAAGCTCGCTCCGCCCAGCGACAACAATACCGAAAACTTCAACCGCGCCCAGATGCACGAAGCCCTGTCGCGCATCCTCAACAACGAGCGCGAGCACCTGCGCAGCCTGTTCAACCAGGCGCCGGGTTTCGTCGCGGTCCTGATGGGGCCGAAACACGTCTTCGAGCTGGTCAACGAAGCCTATTACCAGCTCGTCGGCCACCGTGAACTGATCGGCAAGACGGTATGGGAAGCGCTGCCCGAGGTGGCTGGCCAGGGCTTCGAGGCATTCCTTGACAGCGTCTACCGCACCGGCAAGGCGTGGACTACCCGTGCGATGCCGATTACCGTGCAGCGCGAGCGCGACGGGCCGACCGTCCAGCGCTATGTCGACCTGGTCTACGAGCCTTACCGCAACCAGGACGGCACCACGCTCGGCATCTTCGCGCAGGGCTATGACGTCACCGATTCGGTCGAGGCCCAGGCCGCCCGGCGCGAGAGCGACGAACGCCTGCGCGACGGCATGGACGCGGCCAAGATGGTCGTCTGGGACTGGAACCTCGACACCGGCGAACTGGTCTATTCCACCAACGTCGCGCTGGTGCTCGGGTTTTCGCCGCAGAAAATGGGTGCCGTCAACCAGCACATCCACCCCGACGACCGCGCGACGATCGCCGCGGCCCACAGCCGCGCCCTGGACGGCGCGGGCGCCTACGCCGAGGTCGTGCGCTTCATCCGTCCCGACAACGGCAGGCAGGTCTGGCTCGACAGCCGCGGAAAAGTCCAGTTCGAGCAGGAAGGCCGCCCGCTGCGCATGCGCGGCGTGACCGTCGACGTGACCGAGCGTTACCAGGCAGAATTCGAACTGCGCGAAGCGAACCGCAAGAAGGACGAATTCCTCGCGATGCTGGCGCACGAGCTGCGCAACCCGCTCGCGCCGATCAGCACCGCCGCCGAAATGCTGCGGCTGACGGCCAGCCACGATCCACGCACCAACAAGGCGAGCGAAGTCATCAGCCGCCAGGTCAGGCACATGACGGCGCTGGTCGACGACCTGCTCGACGTGTCGCGCGTCACGCGCGGCCTGGTGGAACTGGACAAGGGGCTGGTGGACATCAAGTCGGCAGTCGCCAGCGCCGTCGAACAGGCGCGCCCGCTGATCGAGGCGCGCCGCCATACGCTCGTCGTGCGCACCGACGCCGCGCAGGCAAGCGTCGATGGCGACCGCACGCGGCTGGTGCAGGTGATCGCCAACCTGCTGAATAACGCGGCGAAGTACACGCCGCAGGCGGGCGAAATCACACTGACAGTCGATGTCGATGCCGGGGACGGCCTGGTGAAGATCAGCGTCAGCGACAACGGCATCGGCATCGACAGCCGCCTGCTGCCCCAGGTATTCGAGCTCTTCACGCAGGCCGAGCGCACGCCGGACCGCGCCCAGGGCGGCCTCGGGATCGGCTTGGCGCTCGTCAAAACGATCGTCGCGTTGCACAACGGCAGCGTGACCGCCGCCAGCGCCGGCCCGGGCCTGGGCAGCACCTTCACCATCGCCCTGCCCGCCGTGGCCCGGGGCCGGACCGAGGCTTTGCCCGACCCCGGAACCACCGGCCCCGTATCAGGCGCGGCGTCGCTGCACGTGATGATCGTCGACGACAATGTCGATGCGGCCGAGTCGCTCGCGGTGTTGCTGGAAGCACAGGGGCACCGGGTGTCGGTGCAGGCCCATCCGATCGAGGCGATCGCGGCGGCGCAGCAGGTCCGTCCCCAGGTCTTCATCCTCGACATCGGCCTGCCCGATATCGACGGCTACGAACTGGCGCGGCGGCTGCGGGCCGATCCGGCCACCCGCCACGCCTTGTTCATCGCACTCACCGGCTACGGCCAGGCGCACGACCGGATCCTGTCGAAATCGGTCGGCTTCGAGCATCATTTTGTGAAGCCGATGGATACGGAAAAGCTGAGGCAGGTGCTGGCGGTGACGAAGGCACGGACCAGATAACCGGCCCGCGCTTCCTGTTTTCAAGCGAGAAAAAGTCCCAATCCATGGGGCTTTTTCATTCGTATTCCGCTTTCCTGGCTTACTTGTACAGCACCCCAGGCAACCACAGCCCGATCGCCGGGAAGGCATACAGCAACACAATCCCCAGCACCTGGATGCCCATGAACGGCAACATGCCCATGAAGATCTGGTTCAGGGTCACGTGCGGCGGCGCGACGCCCTTCAGGTAGAAGGCCGACATCGCCACCGGTGGCGACAGGAAGGCGGTCTGCAGGTTCATGGCCACGAGCAGTCCGAAGAACAGCGGATCGATGTTGAAGTGGGCCAGCAGCGGGACGAAAATCGGCATGAAGATGACGATGATCTCGGTCCACTCGAGCGGCCAGCCGAGCAGGAAAATGATCACCTGCGCCAGGAGCATGAACTGCACCGGGGACAGGTCCATCCCCAGCACCCACTCGTTGATGATTTCCTGCCCGCCCAGCAGGGCGAACGCGGCCGAGAAGATGCTCGAGCCGACGAACAGCCAGCACACCATCGCCGTCGTCTTGGTGGCCAGGTGGGCCGACTCGCGCAGCAGGTTGAAGTTGAACCTGCGGTAGGCAATCGCCAGGATCAGGCCGCCGAAGGCGCCCATCGCCGCGGCCTCGGTCGGTGTCGCCAGCCCGAGCACGATGCTGCCGAGGACCGCCAGGATCATGATCGCCAGCGGGAACAGGGACCCGAGCAGCATCTTGAAGATTTCGAGGCGCGCGAAGCTGAAGAAGATGTAGAAGATGAGCAGCGCGGCAGCGCCGACGGCCAGCGCGATCCAGAACGTGCTGGACGCCGGCTTGGCGAGCGGCTCGGTCGCCGGGACGCTCCCTGCGGCCTCGATGCGTCCGGGGGACGCCGGCGCCGCAGGTGCCGCAACTTGCGGCAACGATGTTGCCGCACTTGGCACGGCGCCCTCGACCGGCGGCTCGGCCAGCGCGCCCTCCAGCGGCGGTTCGGCCAGCCCACCGTCGGCGGGCGGCTCCTGAAGTCCGCCACTGTCGCCACTGTCGCCACTCGACGACGCGGCGATATCTTCCTGGGCGCCCATTTCGACCAGCTCCGTGGGGGCGGCTTCCGGCGCGGTGACCAGCCGGTAGCTCACGCCCATGACGGCGGCGAACGCAAGCGCCGGCAACAAGGCCACGAACAGGTTCGACAGCAGCGTGCGGCTCGGCACGCCCGTGGCGCGCGGACCCCTGATCGCTTTCAGCAGGCCGGCCACCGCCCCTTTGTTGTAGGCATTCGGAATGGCGTCGGTAAATGCCGGCAGCGCGACGATGCGCTCCGAGGCCGGCAGCGGCGGCGCGGCGGACGGCTTGAGCTTGGCGACGAGCAGCACGTAGCCGATATACAGGCCGGCCAGCATGATCCCCGGGAACAAGGCGCCCGCGTACAGCTTGACCACCGATACCCCGGCCGTCGCGCCATACACGATCAGCAGCACCGACGGCGGAATCAGGATGCCGAGGCAGCCGCCCGCCGTGATGCAGCCGGCGGACAGTTGGGTGCTGTAGCCGGCCTTGAGCATGGCCGGCAGTGCGAGCAGTCCCATCAGCGTGACGACGGCGCCGACGATGCCGGTGGCGGTGGCGAAAATGGCGCAGGTGACGATGGTCGCCACGGCCAGCGATCCGGGCACGCGCGCCATCGCGATATGCAGGCTTTTGAAGAGCCGTTCGATCAGGTTGGCGCGCTCGACCAGGTAGCCCATGAAGATGAACAGCGGGATCGAGATCAGGACGTCGTTGGCCATGACCGAATAGGCGCGCTGCACCATCAGGTCGAGCGTGAGCCCGACAGCCTGGCCGGGGTCGGTGCTGTGGAAGGCGAACCAGGCGAACATCATGCCCATGCCCATCAGCGTGAACGCCGTCGGGAAGCCGAGCATGATGGCTACCACCAACAGAGCGAGCATCAGCAGGCCGAGGTGGCCGTTGGTCATGTCGGCGGGCGCCGGCATCAGTGCGAACAGGCCGATGACGATCGCGATCAGGATCGACAGGCCGAACCAGATTTCCTTTCTCATTTTGCCTGCCTTTCGTCCACGTGCACCATGGCCTTGAGCTTGTCGACGTCGACTTCCTCGACATCGGCCTCGCGCGCCGGCCATTCGCCCTTGCGCAGGCAGATCGCGCAGCGCACGATTTCGACGCAGCCCTGCAGCAGGAGCAGGATGCCGGCGAAAGGAATGACCATCTTGAAGGGATACAGCGGCGGCCCGTTGGCGGTCAGGGTCGAATGCTCGCTGATGGCGAACGACTCGGCCGCGTAGGTATAGCCGGCCCAGCACAGGGC